>CAIWTN010000212.1 GCA_903915625.1 uncultured Pseudomonadota bacterium
ACTCCCAGCTGACGCAAAGCCAATCGGAACAGGTATGCCAGGAGCCTGGGAGCTCCGGGCCCGGGATGAATCTGGGCAATACCGCGTCATCTATGTCCAAATAGTTAAGGAGCAAGCTCATGTCCTCCACTGCTTCAAAAAAAACACCGAGAAAACGGGCCGCTACGACATCGAAAAGGCCCAGGCACGGTACCGTGCGCTCCGCCAGCGCCTCCGCTAAGGCCGCGCAAAGCCTGTTTGAGGATCTCGGCTTTTCGCCAACGGAAAGCCGACGTGAAGCAGTTAAGGCTGAACTTTACGTAGCCATACTTAAGATCGTCCGAGAGCGAGGGCTCACGGCGCGGCAGCTGGGAGAGATACTCGGCAAACCGCATTCGCGTGTGAGCGAGCTTCTCAATGGGAAGTTGAACTTGGTGACGGCTGACACCTTAATCGGCTACCTGGATCATCTCGGTGCCGATGTCAGTATAAAAGTGACACGCCGCGCTTCGTGACTGATCGTAGAAGATCGTCGGTTGAGGAGGCCTCCCCGTAAGTTTTTGCGTAAGGGAGCTACTGCGCTGGGGAGCTAGGGGGTCGGGCACTGGCGCTAAGCTACTGAAAGCCTATGTCCTTTTGTAGCCATGTTTTGTGGTGCTGTAATGGTGTCGAAGAGTTGCTAGAAGTGCCCGACCCCAAGAAGTATGCAGGTGAGGTGCTTATGGATCACCCGCCCACCCATACGCGGTAGTGCAGGCCGCCATTAGGCCACTCGCCACCGGCATCGCTCATGCTGGTCGCACCAGATCCACAGTGCACTTTAATTTGTACCGTATGCGTGCCGGAACTGGACAAGGTGCCTGCATAAAAAGTCACGACCTGACTACGCCAAGCATTGCCAGCAAAGACTCCGCCGGAATCTACCAACGTACCATCGAGGTACAGACTGTTGTAAAAGTGGCCTGTGACGTTGAGACGTCCATTATGAACGGTATGAATTTCGACCTTCTGCCCGGAGTTGCCAGAAAAATTCATTGCAGTCTGGGCCTTATCTGTAGCATCGCAAACTATCGAGCCCGTCGTGACATTGGCCGTGGTGCTTTGTGGCAGATTGGTGGCGGCAATAGTGCCCGCGACATCGAGCTTGGCTGCTGGTGCCGTAGTCCCGATACCGACGTTGCCGGCGCTGGATACGTAGACACGTGCCGCCGAAGCTGTCTGATCGAAAATAAAGAAATCGTTGGTCCCGTTATTGTTAACGTCGCGCCCGATAGAAAAACCACTCGTATTGGAATTGGTACGGAACTGTACGGCTGTTTGTTGAGTTGCGCCGCTTGTCGGCTGCAGAGTAAGCGCGGCATTCGCTCCGTTAACGTGAAGGACAGTAGCCGGAGACGTAGTCCCAATCCCGACGAGGCCCGGCGGATATTAGTCCTAGCTGAATTATGTAGGTTACTCAGGGTCGATTTTAAAATGGATCATTCGACCATGAAGTCCACGAGTTTGGTGCAGTCCAACTATTTCCGTAGACACATTTGGTTGCACCAGTTTGATTGTTGGTTCGGCATACGCTCGGAAATGTGAGTCCACTTTGGCCCGGTAGCATAGTTATGCCGTAAGATCCTGCAGTGGTTGCAGCGAAAGCATCGGGTAAAGTCGTCCAAGCGTCTTGCCAATGTGCAGCGCTCTTGCAAGAAACTTGGCCGTTGCTGACGTTCACTTTGCAACAGAAGCTATAATACGGCGTGTAAAGTGCCTGAGTGCACTGGACCTGGTAGCCACCGAAGGCGCTGGTTTGAACGCTGCCATCTGGAAATTTAATACCATCCGTACCTGAAGTGCCAGCGATGTGAAGTTTGGCGGTTGGCGCAGTGGTCCCAATCCCGACGTTGCCGTTACTGCGCATGATCGCAATACCGCTATTCTCAACGCTGCTACTAACAGTAGTCAGTTTTAAAAGATCAAAGGCACCATCGTAGTAAACTTTAGCTCCGTTCTGTACTGTGCCGTTACCATATGATGACCCCGATTCGTGAAAAAGGAGTCCGCTTGTTCCTGACACGTTATTCGAGTTCATAGTGAACCATTCATCTTGACCTAACTCTAACTTAGATACAGGAGCCGTCGTCCCAATTCCGACATTCCCACTTGCAGTCAAAGTCGTAAACGCCGCACTACTCGGTGTCGTCGTACCAATAGCGCCGGGAGTAGACCAATTCGTGGTTGGCGCTGAACTTGCCCAGGTAGTGCCATCAGACATTAAAACATTGCCGCTGGCACCCGGAGCGACAGTAAGTAGCGCGCTAGTTCCGTTACCTAGCAGTACGTTATTGGCTGCAATAGTTGTTGCACCAGTACCGCCGTTAGCGACAGCCACAGTCCCAGTGAGGTTAGCAGCTGTACCCGAGACATTACCGGTAACATTGCCCGTGACATTCCCAGTTAGATTGCCTGTCACATTACCCGTTAAATTCGCTGTTACCGTGCCAGCAGCAAAATTACCGGAGCTATCGCGTTTAACGATTGCCGATGCCGTATTTGCGTTGGTCGCTGCGTTAGCCAATCCAGCACCAGCCGCAATGTTTGCAGCCGTTACTCCTCCAACATTACCAACCACCGTCGCACCCTGCACACCAGTCACATCACCTGCAAGCGATCCAGTGAATGATCCTGCCGAAGTGGCAGTGGACGCGTTGCCTGTGATATTACCCGTCACGTTACCCGTTAAATTTGCTGTGATTGTACCAGCCGCAAAATTACCAGCGGCATCTCGCTTAACGATCGCCGATGCCGTGTTTGTGTTGGTGGCTGCGCTAGCTAAGTTGGCACCTGCAGCGACATTTGCAGCCGTTACCCCACCAACATTAGTAACAGTCGGATTAGGAAAGCTGCCACCCAAATCACCACCGGCTACACCGCTGGGCGCAAGTCCAGATACCCACCCCAATGTCCCTGAGCCGTTAGTAACGAGAACCTGACCACTGGTTCCATCTGCTGCCGGTAGGACCCATATAGTTGACACTGCCAGAGTGTCGGGAGATTTCAGCGCAAGGTAATTGGTGCCTTTGTCGTACAGTAAAAGCTTGCTAGCGTTAGTCCCGTCGCCTTGTAACGTGACGTTGCCTTGAGAAACTATATTCGCAGCAGTCAGTGTACCGGACGTGATTGCACCAGAAGTGTTTATGGATGTCGACCCAGCGATACTCGAAGCGCCGTTGATCGTCACACTCGTCAGGGTCTTATTGGTCAAAGTCTCCGACGCTCCCTCAGTCACAATCACGCCAGACGTGGGG
>CAIWTN010000213.1 GCA_903915625.1 uncultured Pseudomonadota bacterium
ACCTAGAGAAGCAGCAGAGTTAAGCAAGGCCACGCCTGACGCTATATCCGCATCGGCATTCTTGCCGGTAATCAACTCCTCACCCAAGCGGCACATTGCACTGGTGTCGCCATCTTCGACACCGGATTGCAGCCAAAACAGCGCAATCGCCTCGTTCTTTTCAAGATCGTCGCTTTCTTGGGCTCTTTCAAAGTAGATGTCCGCAAGCCTAAAGGTAGCGACGACATCTGACGCGACGGCACCGTGTTCTAAATACTTGATGATAGTGTCATCGACAGGAGCCCCCGATAGTGCTGTAGTTGCAAGGATTCCTAGGGTCTCACGAGATTTAGAAAATCCCATGGCCAAGGCGTCCTTCATCGCCTCTGCCGCCATATACGGGCTTAAGGTAGTGCTTTCAACTCTCGAGCTACAGTAAGCCCAGTGCCACTTAGCACCGATGTATCCTGATTGAATGCTGCGCTGATACCAAAGAGTCGCTGCATCGATATCAACAAAAGTGCCGGTTCCCATCATCATCGCGTCAGCCAACAAAGCCTGGGCCCAGCCATCCCCCTTTTTAGCTGCCGAATGCAGCAACTTTATCCCTTGGACTTGGTCTGCTGGGATGCCATTACCTTCCATCAGCATCGCTCCATGCTGCCGCTCAGCTTCTGCATGGCCTTGCTGTACCGCTAATTTTAGATACTCCAGAGCTCCAGGATAGTCTGGACTATCCATGCCGTATCCAGCCATGCGCAGTAATGCGGTCACATAGGCTGATTTACCTCCGTCACTGAGACACCGATGATCGAGCTGCATCACCGCAGCTCTTGGACTGCCAGACAGAGGTACACCTGTGACTTGAATAAAAGCTTCGTGCGCTCTCGCCATAAGGTCGCCATTGATGCTGGCCAAGTTCAGATAGTGCAGTGCCTTTTTTAAATCCTGTTCGCCCCATTCGCCGTAGGCAAATGCATCTCCCACACGTTTTTGTGACGTGAAATCTCCCCCATGAGCAGCCTTTAAGTAGAACGCAAGTGCACGGTCCACTCCTGGATACTCGACTTGGCCCAGCTCGAGCATTTTCGCGTAACACCTTGATCCTAAGATGCAGCCACCCACGGAAGCTCGGCAGAAGTGTTCCGCAGCTTTCCCGAAGCTTTGCGGCACGCCCTTGCCATGGTAGTGCCGCAGACCTAGTAGCCAGTCGGCATATGCAATACCGTACCTTGCACCGGCCTGGAGCCTCGGCAAACCATCTGGTAATCCAAAAGCGAAAATGCTGTCACTCATGGGCCTAAACCTCCAGTACCCCGTAAATTGTTTATGAGGTCCTTAATTGCGTACGTGACGCCCGATTTACAATTTAGTGATCGGACGTAGGTGTGTCAGATGAGGTCACGCAACTTCGTGACCTCATCTGCTTGGCAGGAGGATTTCTTCCGCAAAGGACTGGGAAACGCACAACTATTTATATTGACTTGATTTTTCGGGTCTTCAATCCTGCCGCGGACCTAATCAAAATACGAATTCGATAGATAGATCACTCCACGGTCACCATCGTGACGCTCCGTGATCCAGCGGCCACCAAAAAATCCTCGGTCGACGTTGTAAAAGTCTAGGGCCTGCCGGTCCACCTTGACCACCGACACGATGCCGTTGTTAAGATTTGCAACAGCTAATTGACACCCATAGCTAGGAGATTCACCTCGGCAGGAATTTTGCGCGAAAGCGGTAGCGTGCCATAGCAGTGTTTTTTGATTGCGACTGATAGGAGCCAAGCGACTTCGCCAACGATTAACTTCACTTGAATAGTAGTCACATTCACCTGAAGAATCTGCTCCAGCCTCTTGGCGTGGTCGCGAGCCATAGACTATACAACCAGAATTCCTTCCGTATACATCAGAACCTCCAGACCCGTTGACGAACATTCCATAAAGCTCATTAGATTGCGAGATCACCGCGTTACCTTGCCACCGCGTGAAGTTGATCGCACTAGCACTTGACTGAGTTGTGACAA
This sequence comes from uncultured Pseudomonadota bacterium, assembly GCA_903915625.1. GTDB lineage: Bacteria > Bdellovibrionota_B > Oligoflexia > Oligoflexales > CAIYRB01 > CAIYRB01. The sequence continues at coordinate 2,003 of CAIWTN010000213.1, forward strand.
ATAGTCCGAAATCCGGTGCTACAAAGGATCCAGTGGCAATACCCCCAAATGCGACCGAAGCGTTCGACAGATTATTCGTGACATACCGATTACCGTCGTTTGTTTGGATGTAAATTCCGTTAGAGTCCTCACCGATTACACGAGAAATATTTGAGCCGATTAATCCGAAGGCAGTCAAAGTCCCCACATCCCCGTTTATATTATCGCGAACCCTCAGTTTCCATTGGCCGCTAAACGGTACAGGTGAGGGAAACGTAGCCACCACTTCTTTAGTGAAAGGCGAAGTCCCGCTTACCCTATCCTGCAAGACTACAGTTTGGCCATCGGGTGCTACTAGAGTCACTGTTAAGTCGCTAATTAGCGTATGCCGAATGGAATAAGACACGCGTTTTTCTGTGACGACTCCCGAACCACTTACCGTGAGAGAAGCTTCTGATGTTGAGTTGTCATTGATGGCGATTGGTAGTCCTGAGCTACTCAATCGATCGTTGTATCCTGGGATCACCAATGAACCCGCACTACCGTCAGAGTTTAGAGTGGTTCCATCGGCTTTAATAAAGACGTTTTTTGACGCCCAAAATCCGATAGCACCGTCCCGCTTCAGAAAAGGGACAGTGGATTTATCGCTATCGAGTAAACTAGACAAATCAATCGTTCGGGAAGCACTCTGCGCTGCATTAACACAGGTAATATCAACTTTAACGGCGGCTGCACGTTCCAGGCTTTTTAGATTAAAAGTCCTTGCTCCTGAATTCCCGGTTGCATCGATATATTCCCGCACGTCAAACGCCACAACACCAGCTGTATTACCGTTACACCCCGGCAGCAGATTGACCCTCTCGCCCATAGGAGTCATGACGCCACCCGCATCAACGCCGACATTTTGCGCGTAGAGTTGCCAGCGCCCTACCGATGCATAAAGAGCTCGGTAAAAAATGGTCATACGATTGGCCTGCAGCGATTTTAGCAGCACCGTATCTGAACCCATCTGACAGCCATTCTGACTGCCTGGAAAATAACTATACGACGCGAAATTGATATTAGCTGTCGGACTAGCCGGGGCTGTACAGTCGCCTTGGAGGCAGTATGCAGATACCTCCGTGTTGGCCGCCTCTTCCTTGGTGCTGCTTGGCTCAGAGCGATTCTCACCGGATTTCGAATTATTCTTTTCTCCTGTTATCACCCCCAATGCTCCATCAGGCGATTGGCTTCGGCCGCAATTTGCAGTCACCAAGAGAGCCAAGCTGGTAATTATCCATTTTATTTTCATGCTGACCTCGTTGAGAGACGTTGCGATTTGAATTCAATTATTTCGGTAATAGATCTGACAGTGATAATTCTTGGCAGCCATCCGTAGCTTTAACCACTGCCACCAAGCGGGTACCGAGCCTGGTAACCAATGGGTACACCTCGCCCTCGCCGTGTGGCAGCATCAGCTGAGTAAGCCCGCTAAGCTTGACCTTGGGCGTCATGTCAATGCGCTCGATTAGCATGGTATTGCCTACTCTTCCAGCTGCGACCAGATGATTGCCTAGCGCAAGAAGTAACGGCCGCACTGAATAAAAAGCTTCAGTTCCAGGCCTAGCGACTCCCACAGTAGTCGCCGTAAATGTGGCAGAATCTATACGTTGTAATACCCGGCCATCATAGGCATACGTGCTGCCGTCGTAGGATTCGGCTAGCCCGGCTAGATTACCATTCAAGTCTAGACTAACAGAGCTTCCGGTGTTGGCTCTGAGTCGTTTTAAATGATTGTCTACCGCGACCAGAAAACCTTCGAAAATTCCTTGTTCCCAGGAGTTTGGTGTGTTTGCAGACGGCAAACTAGTCATCCTGTCTATCAGCATAGTAGGGCCAAACAGGCGAGACCCACACCGATAAAGATCCACTTGCTCGCTAAAGGAACAAGATTGATAGTCGATGGAATCCCCGACAAAGTGATTCGGATAAGGGTATGTATTTTCTGACCCCAATACTACGCGCCAAAAACGATTCATGCCGTCACCTGTGCAGTTCCACGTGGCAAGAAGCCCTCGGCTACCTGCAGTAGCCTGAACTAGTTCTTGAGAATAAGCAGGGTCTCCACAGATATACGGTCCACTGTTTAGCGTGGTCGCGACACCCAAGGGATCAAGTGTGCTACTATCGGGATCAAGTTTCTGAGCCATGAGCTCCCGATCCTCTCGGTATACCACCCAAGGCTTTATATAGGTGCTATAACTAGGTGCAAAACGCTGTAAGCTATTATGACAAAAGCGCCTAATTGGAGATCCAAACTTAGTAACAGGAACATCCTTAGGGACAATGTTGGTAGAGCTGCTGCTAGTTGACGTCCTTTGAGGTATATCGATACCCGAGCCTGCTATTGACCGATCTCCAGTGGAGCCATTTGATGAAGTTGAACTAGGAGATGCCGACTCGCCGCACTCACTACCGCGCCGTACATAAAACGAATAGTGGTCAATCGCGCCTAGCTCCAAATGCAGCGCATTGGCACCGATATCAATGTCACTCCTATACCAGTCAATCACCACGCAGTCGGTGTGGCGTTCCCCAGATGCTGGCTGCACGTAGGTTAACCTAAACTCCTTATAGAGGCGCAGAGCGTAGCGACCCTGCCTAAGCCCCGTGATTTGAAAAAGCCCCGTCTCCCGCATGTCAGATGTAATCGCCTGTGGTCCCTGTAGATCAACGACAAAGCCCTCGCCAAAATTTTTACGTGTGATTTCTGGATTAAACTCAATCTGCCACTCATTTAGCCCGTTTAGTGGTACCTGATACTGCTGACGAAGACGTGGAATAATCACAGATGGCACAAACCGATCAGCAAAATCAGCAGCGTCTAAAAAAGCCACATTTGCACCGTCTGGAATGGGGCTTCTTCCCATAGCGGCATCAATTTCAACCACTCCGAATCCCTGAGTAGCGACAAACCCGGCCAGGCAGGTCACCGTAGCCGGTGCGTTGCTACAGTCCGAATGCGTATTGGAAGTATTTTGTTCGCTAGTCGAAGGGACCGTTTCAGAGCTGAGGCCGCTCGTACTATCTGCAGCGCCACTTTCACTGCTAGAGCGGCATCCCGGCAGTAGAGCCAGCAAGAGAATAGCTACTGAGCGCTTAAGATAAGCGCCGGAATTTGTGATCGTAAAATAGTCCTTATTCTTCATTGGCTGCCCCGCAAAACCTCGGTCAATTGATCAATTTAGGAGGCCGGCCAATGGCCTCCCTTTTTTCTCGTCACACAGAATGATCTAGATCATCCATTATGGGATTTTGGGCCCCACAGCTGGCAAGTCGGTCCCAGGTACCGTCCTTGCTTGCGACTCTGTATTTGAGCGCTGAACACAAAGGTCGCTGCTTTCGGTGTAGTAGAAGGAGAAGTTGCGCAGCCCACCAACGCTGGTTGCTTTTCCCGCATCGATCTTAATATCTGACACCTGGGCCTCGACCTCAAGACAGGTCACAGCCCGCTCTACGACAGGAATGTCGCCCGTAGCATCCGGCTTGCGTTCAATTTCAATCCTAAAGGTTTTAACGACTCTCAAAACTGCAGAGCCAAAGGGCTTCATGTCCCCAAGAACAAAGTTTCCCTCACCCTGCATTTGAACTTTGTCGTCATTAGCTTCTTCACCCTCCGCATAGAGTTCAAATCCTGCGGCAAAATTATCTCTGCGTACTGTAGGTATCAGATTGATATTGTATTGGTCTCTCTTGCCCTCGGGCAGCAGAGGCACAAGAAAAGCACTATCAAATCGGTCGCCAAAATCTTGAGCATCGTTGAAAGATGTCGGCGTAAGTTGCAGTTTGTCCCCATTGACCTTAGTTTTGACGCCGTCATCTTTAGGAGCCAAGGTGAGGCGCATTCCGTGGGATATAAACCCACGAATACAACCAACGTCTCCTTCGCAACCTCCCGATTTATACGAAGGCTTACCGCTTAGGCTGTCGGTTGTGCTAGTCGATGCTGCTGGAGCCGATCCGGCATCTTTCTTGCCTGTACCAAAAGATCCGCAGCCTACAAGCACTACTGAGTTGCCAAGCACCAAGGTAATCAAGAATCCCAAAGATCTCATAGCCATCCTCCCGTTTATGTTCCCTCACTCAACTTGCTTGGCATTATTCGGTGGGGTGAGTGTCACGTGGGGACATAGAGTTTTTTTAACGCCAAACGAATATGTAATGTCTGGCATTAGGGGGTGGGTTGGTATTTTTACGCGGAGGTAGTCTTGGCGGTTATCTATAAACTGATACATGATTAAATAACCTAGCTAATTCATGTACATACTTAGAAACTGACGCTGATTGATGAGTGCTGATACAGCAACCAAAACACAAAGCGCTATTTTAATTGAAATTAATGTCATTACTTTTTTGCTAAAGTTTCGATGATATTTGACGATATCAAAATGAGTTCACGGAGCACTCCTTATGATATCTACACATCATTTGAACATCGACGGAGCAGGTCAATTAAGGATTTCTGCTAACCAAGACTGCCCATTAATTCGAGGCACTAATTTGCTAGTGCCACGCACCTTAAGCGCCCATCTATCACTTTTGAAGAAAGATTCTTCGAATTTACAAGTGATCGAAGATTACTACGTGTTTCGTAACGACATGACCATCCGATTATTAGAATCCGCCTGTCGACATCAGGTAGCGAATATAACTGGCGGCCACCCACTTCTACCACTCACGATGACAGAATTAGCCGTGATATCAGGTTCTGACGCGTCGACAGTGTCAAGGATCGCAAGAATTGCAAGTATTCGAATAGGGAGCACAGATACATTCTTAGATCAACTTTTTTGTTTAGGTATTCCTGATTCAGGAGGCAACGAAGGAATCACTGTTGATCGAGTAAAAGATTCGATGCGAGTAATTTATGCTCGGAACGGAGACCGATTATCCGATCAGGATGTTTGTTCATTATTAGCTAGCGAATTTGGCATACAAATAGCACGCAGAACTGTCGCTAAATATCGGCATTCTACCGATGTGAAAACAAGAAGTTTGCAGTTTAAAATCCCCGGATTAGTCAATTCGGAAATTGATGGTCTAAACGTTCCGTCAGGTTTTTGGGCTGTTATTGCGCAACAAGGCATTAGCACATACGACGACTTCCTGAATACTTCGTTAAATAATCTGAATAATTTATACACGCATTTAACAGGTTCCCATCGCCAATTTCTTATTGACATGGCGTTGAACCGAAACCTGCGAGGAACGAATCAAATGGGGAATGCAATTGGCACGCCTAATTCTGCTCAAGATGGACTTTCCACAGCAGTTAGAAAACAGCTCCGTACCCAAGGGAGTCCATTTATTGTCGATCGAGTGGGAGCTCCATTTGAGCAAGTAATGGATCTAGAAGAAATTAATGAGCGCGCGTATAGCACAATTGTTCGTGAAATTCAGCAAGTCAGCTCGACTCCCGATCATCAGAGTCGAGGTGTTTTGATTCTTGGCGAAGCTGGAACTGGAAAGACTCACTTGCTAGCAAGGGTGTATCAAAGACTAAGTCATAAGAACCACATGTTATTTGTCTCCAATCCGAGCAATCCGGAAGGAGTTTTTTCCTTCACCTGGTTCGAAATAAATAGAAGTCTTCGACAAAATTTACCAAACAGTACCGTAAGTCAAGGCGAATACCTTTTGAGGCTAGCGTTCAGCCAAATCATTTTAAACTCAATAAAGGAAGGCACGGAGTGGTCTGGTAGGAATATTGATGCATGGAAACTGCGAGCTCAGCGCATTCGTGAAATGGAATCGATCGGTGAAGATTTGGACTCTGTTCGAAATCGCATAACGCAATATTGGATGTCACGTTTTGATGGCGACGACATCCACAAAAAATTTATTAATGGATTATTCAATTTGATAGCTTACAGAGATCAAAACAAGCGAGCGCTAGTGGCTGAGTGGCTGACAAGTTTTGAGGCCGAAAGTGAGGAATTGAAGGAACTTGGTTTACCAACATGGGCGGGCGTCGATGAATCAACGATCGGGCTCGATTACACTGCAAAAAGAGAAAACTGGGCGCTCAAGGGAATTCGCGTCATTTCAAAGCTCGCAGCTATTGCGGGAAAACCACTTGTTCTTGCATTTGATCAGCTTGAAGCTATGCATGGTAATCCGGAGCTAACTCGTCGCTGGGGCCAAGCTGTCAAGCAGATCATGGATGAAGCCAACAATTTAGTCGTAGTTACCTGTATATTCCCGAGCCTTTGGAAAGGCTGGTTTCGCATGGCGGACGCATCTGGACTCTGTCCTTTAGACGACGCGTCCACAGATAGAATCATCGGTGGCGGAGCAATCGAGCTCGAGCCGCTCCAGTTAAATATTGCCAAAAGAATCATCGATAGTCGCATTAAAAGCCTTGGGATCCCGGAGCTGAGTGCTAATCCAAGATTAATTTTTACAGAAAAATCAGTCGTTGAAATCTTTGATTCACTCACAACGCGCAAAAGCATTCGTTCAATTTTGAAGGTCTGCCATGACCGATATCAAACCCTGGTGCACGGAACACAATTGACAAGAGAGAATGAAACAGCGAATAGTATATTGTTGCGTCATTTATTTGAGCAGTCTCACCTACCAGACATAGCTGAACCCGATGATCATGCTATTAAGCGCTTAGAAGAGTTGTTTAAAACGCTGTTCTGCTCGCCAACGTTCGAAAAAAACAAGTCCGTATATATTGGATCACAAAAAACTTGGCGCAAGAGAGTGTTGCCCTATCACATTGTAATAAACATCCTGAACCCGGAAGGTGTCGAGAGCGAACTTGTGTTTGGCATCTGCAATCAGGTCGGCACCTCTTTAGGAGCTAAATTACGAAACTGGAAGGCTCTCCGAGATTCAGATCCAAAATCACATTATATTTTTCTTCGAAGCTGGCGAGCCAAGGAGCCTGGCGTAGCCACTCAGGCGCACGCACTAATAGCTGAACTAAGGAATGCTGGGAATTTTCATCAAATCAAGAGTGCGGAAGAAGAGATGTTCTATGGCATCTATAGAACGTACCAAGCAATCCTTGAGAAAAACATAGAATGCAATCAGAATGCAATAACCGTTGAAGATTTTGCAGTTTTTTTTCAGGACGTGATGCGAGATCGCGTGGCCACTGTGCTAGGGATATCCTCTAACTTTATACCGAAAACAAC
>CAIWTN010000214.1 GCA_903915625.1 uncultured Pseudomonadota bacterium
GAAAAATGGGCGGTTCAACGGGACTCTACGGGATGCCGTATGGATGCTAGCTGACGAAAATAATAGACCCCTGCTGATTCCAAAGACCCTGCTTAATCTCGAGATGATTGACAACTCGATGTTCATCCGTAGTCCGCTCACACTGGAAGCCCACACAGGCCTGGCAAATATCACGGGTAGTATACTTCTACCTCGCCAAGCCAGCGATGAGGCCGCATGGAATCTCATTGTTAACGTCGACAACGACTCAGGCCTAAGCAAATCTCTAGCAAAACTATTTAAATGCCGGGAGCCTTTGACCGTGTCGCATTACACCGTCAAAGGCCCAGTCACCGGCGCCTCGTGCACCCCTTAAAGAGACCATTACTTTCCGAAAGCGCCCGCGACAGATCACCCTAAATCTACACTATCGGCGGATTAAGCTGAGGAAAGTGGGCCTGATGCCAATAGGGATACGGTTTCGGTAGTTCGCTCGCAGCATCCAAACTCGCAATCTGAGCCGGCGTTAACTGCCAGCCAACTGCGCCAAGATTTTGCCGTAGCTGCTCTTCGTTGCGTGCGCCAATAATCACATTAGCCACGGTCGGACGACTCAGCACCCAATTGATAGCGACTTGTGGCACTGTTTTCCCAGTTTCCTTAGCCACCACATCCAATGCTGCGATGACTTTATACAAGTAGTCATCTGAAATGTGAGGACCGGCGTCATTGGAAGCCTTACTTTGCAGTCGACTAACACTAGGAAGGGGCTGGCCAGGACGAATCTTACCAGTCAGGCGGCCCCATCCCAGGGGACTCCAAACCACTGTGCCCACTCCTTGGTCTGCTGCGAGCGGCATCAACTCGCTCTCGAAGTCACGTCCAACCAGAGAGTAATAGGCTTGGTGCGCAACATAGCGCGAAATCCCAAGTCGCTCTGACGCAGCAAGCGACTTCATGAGATGCCAGCCGGAGAAATTTGAACAGCCGATGTAGCGGATCTTACCGGCGCGAACAAAGCCATCCAAGGTCGCGAGGGTCTCTTCTACCGGTGTCGTCGCGTCAAATCCGTGCAGTTGGTAAAGATCGATATAATCGGTGCCTAGGCGACGCAGGCTGGCTTCAATCGCCTTCGTTAAATGGTAGCGAGACGACCCAACGTCATTCGCGCCAGGACCGACGGGGAACGTGCCCTTAGTGGAGACGATCACTGAGTCCCGGCGGCCTTTGATAGCCTGTCCCAAGATCTCTTCCGCCGCACCGTTCGAATACATGTCGGCGGAATCAAACATATTCGCGCCGAACTCAAGACAAACATCGACTAAACGCTTGGCCTCACTGACATCGGTGGAACCCCATGCCTTGAATAAATCACCTTTGCCGCCGAAGGTTGCAGTGCCCAAGCTGAGTACCGGAACCTTAAAACCAGAAGCACCTAGACGACGAAATTCCATGAGCTAATCCACCAATTAAAATGCCAGCATCCCAATCAAAGAGTCGTCACATACGCTTCAAGAGCGTCGATGTCATCAGCCGACAGACTGAGTCCAAGTAGGCTATTGATCCGGCTGATGGCAGCCTTGAGATTATCGACCGACCCATCATGGAAGAAGACGGCATTGTCAAAAGCGTTTGTTAAAGCCGGTGCCTTTAGCTGTCCAACATCACGAACGGGACGTGGCCGGTAGTCGAGAATGGCTTGAATAGGATCTTCGCCACCAAGAGCCCGGTCGCCGAC
>CAIWTN010000215.1 GCA_903915625.1 uncultured Pseudomonadota bacterium
CCGCCGAAGCCGCCCTGGCCACCTTGACCGCCGAAGCCGCCCTGGCCACCTTGACCGCCGAAGCCGCCCTGGCCACCTTGACCACCGAAGCCGCCCTGGCCACCCTGTTGACCACCTTGGCCGCCGAAGCCGCCCTGTTGACCACCTTGGCCGCCGAAGCCGCCCTGTTGACCACCTTGACCGCCGAAGCCGCCCTGTTGACCACCTTGGCCGCCCTGTTGACCACCTTGGCCGCCCTGTTGACCACCTTGACCGCCGTTAGCATTCGGACCGTTCTGTGATCCATTGCCATTGTTCGTCGCGTCAGAGCCGGTTACGCCTTGGGCCGTGAAGGTCAAACTCGCCGTTGGGAGTGTTAAGTTCTTCGAGATAATCGTCGCGCGGACCTCTAACGTATAAGTCGTTCCGTTTTGCAGATTACTAAATGTGTACGAATCGGTGCCGTTGCTGGCATCGAATTCGGACTGAGTAGAAAGTTTACATTCGTACTTAATGTCGCTTTGGTTAGTACTAGCGTCGAGACCAATCACGCTAAATTTGACTAAGTTAGGCGTAGGGCTGGCCTGCATTTCCGTGCTGTTCAGAAACACCACTGTTGGTGACTGTGCTTGTGCTTGGGTATTATCATCGGCGGCAGCTGCCGGAAGCTCTGGAGCTGACTCTTCCTCTTGCTCCTCCGCAACAGGCGTTGCAACAGGAGGCGTGGGAGCCGGGGTTGCCGTCGCCGAGTTGCTCTTGCTCCTACCGCACGCCGACATGGCAATAGCACCCAGTGACAGCGCAAGGAGAATACATTGACGTGGTCTCATAAAGGGCACGGACATATAGGCTCTCCTGAGGTTTTTAATAAAAACATTACGGCAGACATGCTTTTAACATCTGCTTATAAAATAAGCAACATTTTTATAACAAATATTAATAATTTAATATAACCGGCAATTTACTGGCCAGATGGCCAACACCGGTTAGACCGCGTAAGCACCCGAAGAGGCTGCTTTTAGTTTTTGTCTACCTTTGGTGGGATCTTGGCAAAGCGACCGGCCTGATAGTCCAGAATAGCTTCACGTATTTCTTGTTCAGTATTCATCACGAACGGTCCGCGACGGGCCACTGGCTCACGAAGTGGAGCAGCAGCAAGGACAAGAAAACGACTTGGTGTTTTTGCTTTAATAAACAACTCACCTTGAACAGTATCGAACAGCGCCAGTTGATGAGCCAATACTTGCGCGCCTTCCCCGCCCGCTTCCAGAGATCCTTCATAAACATAAACAAAATTTGTAAGGTCTTTTTGAACCTCTAAAACAAATTCAGCGTCAGTCTTGAGTTCGACATCGAGATAGAGAATAGGCTGATGTGTTTTTACTTGAGCAGTGACTCCACGGTACTCTCCAGCTAATACTTTTACGCGCTCACCTAAGACTGAATTTTCGACAATTTGAACATGAGAAGCACTGAGCTCTTGATACCGCGGAATGGCCCGCTTATCTTTCGCAGCTAAATTCACCCAGAGCTGAAATCCATGCATCAATCCGCCGGTTTTTTGAAATGCTGCCGATGGCATCTCCGAGTGTACGACTCCTGCCCCAGCAGTCATCCACTGTAAGTCTCCAGGACGTAAAGTTCCGACATGACCAGCGGAGTCGCGGTGCTCCATTTCACCCGCAAGTAAGTAAGTCACGGTTTCAAAGCCTCGGTGCGGGTGATCGGGAGCACCTTGTGCAGTTCCTGGCGCATAAGAGATCGGGCCCATTTCATCTAAGAGAAGAAAGGGATCGATCTGTAGTAACTCATGGGTGGGAAATGGACGGTGAATTAAAAAGCCTGCACCTTCCATGGCCTGATGGCCAACTACGATGCGCGTGACGCTTTTCCTGTGTTTAACGGCTTTGGCGTCGTGGCTCATAAAATTTACCTATCTTGTGCTAAAATTAGATTCTAAAAATCTTCTGTGCATCAGCTAAGTCGAAGCAATTTTATCACGAGACTTAGCCAGCAATTATTTGATTCTGAAGTCGACGGTAATAGTCATCGTTATATTACCTAGAACCCCCCAATTTTATAGGATCTCACCGTGGCATTTATTGAAAAACATCTTGATCTCCACCCGCCCAAAAATCAATCGTCATGGCGCAAGATTGCCATAGGAACCTGGCGAAGTGCTAAGGATCCAAGCGTTTATGGTGTGCTGGAATTGCGCTGCGAAAAAGCGATGGAATATATCGATAGCTTAAGCAAGAGCAGCGGCCAGCGTGTGACCATCACGCATTTTCTTGGCAAGGCGATCGCTGAAGCACTAAGGAGGCATCCTGAGATCAACAGTGTGCTGCGGTTTGGAAAAATCTATAGTCGCAAGAATGTCACTTTATTTTTCCAGGTTGCAACTGATCAGCAAGGCAAAGACCTGTCAGGTGTTATTGTCCGCGATGCAGAAAATAAGACACTGGTACAGATGACTACCGAGATGAATAAGCGGATCGCTTCTGTCCGCGACTTCTCAGATAAATCTTATTCGCAAATGAAATCATTAATGTCGTTGATACCGGGTTGGTTGACCGGCTGGGTTCTAGACGTTGCAGGATTTATTCAGTACAGCCTAAATATGTGGTCACCCTTACTAGGTACCCCCAAGGATCCAATGGGTAGCGTGATGATCACTAACATTGGCTCCCTGGGACTAGATCTAGGGTTTGCCCCATTGGTCGCATATTCGCGCGTCCCCTTACTCATCACGGCCGGTGCCATCAAACAAAGACCCGTCATTGAAAATGGTGAGATCGTCGTTGGAACGACCATTCCACTTTGCGTCACCTTTGACCACCGGATCATCGATGGGATGCATGCCTCAAAACTATCGCAGACCATGATGAAGATTTTTGCCGATCCGGAGACGGAATTAAATGTAGCGGAAAGGGAAAAAACCCCTGCGACTGCCTTAGCTTTAAAGGTCGGAGTTCACTCACCAGAGTCTACTCTGCCAAGCCCCGCCTAATAAAAAAGGCTGGGATGCTTAGTCGCATCCCAGCCAAATCGTACTTTACCGTGCTTAATTGTGTCCGGCCAAAGGCCAGATCTTAGTAACGGTTGTAAGAATAGTAGTTGTAACCACCGATTCCACCGAACCCGCCGTAGCCGTAACCGTAGCTAGCACCGCCCCACCATAGGGTTGGGGAGTAGCTTCCACCCCAGTAACCAGCACCGTATCCGCCGTAATAACCGTAGCCGTAACCGTAGCCAAGGCCGCCAAGACCCCAACCGCACCATGACTGAGTCGATGTATCGCCGTCGAGCTCAGACTTGTTAGCCACGATCTTTTGTGGCTCTGCACCAGTTTCGAAAGCGGCACTGAGAGCTTCTGGAGTTGACAGGCTAGCTTTGTCAGCATTAACCGTGCGCATGCTTGGCTCACCAGTTGGGTTGCCACTAGCGTCCACAGGAACGCGGATGATGGCTGCGGCTGGGACCAGGGCAGCATTCACATCTGCAGCTACTGGTTGCGTGTCACTGCTGTTCGACTTTGTGCCACAGGCGGTAGCACCAACGACGAGACCAACCAAGATCATGGGTTTCACAAAACGCATCTTGACTCCTCCAGGCGGTTGTTGATTGAGGACGAGAATCCTCAGGCTTGAATTTGTTTACTCATTATTACCAGGCAGGAGTGTTTTTATATTATTTTAAAAAATAATCAAAGTCTTTTTA
>CAIWTN010000216.1 GCA_903915625.1 uncultured Pseudomonadota bacterium
GAGTAAACTGCCTGAACACCAGCGTCAGAAAAGAAACCGCTACGAGATTCATCCGACTGAAGACCAGCGCGCATGGATTCTATGACTTGTACCGACTTTCCGTAGGCCAATTTTGCATCAACCAAATAATTCATTTTGCGCTGCGCCGCAGCTACACCGGCATGTGCGCGCCAAACCAAGTCACGCATGTAACCCTTCTCCGAAATGGAGAGTGCTCTCTTAAATAATTCCTCCCCATCTCTCCATTGACTTTGGCGCATCGCGATATCTGCAAGACCAAAATTACAATAGGCCGCATTATACACCTGATTGAGCGCCTCACTCTCGCTCAACGCCTGCTTCAAAAGTTGTGTGGCGCCATTATAGTCGCCCTTTAAAATCAGGCTTAGCCCAAGGTTACGATTATCAAAGGCAACGGCACTGCGAGACTTAAGTTCCTCATCGATCCGCAGAGCGGTATTAAAAAACTTAATAGATTCGTCAACTGCCCCATAGTCCCGCGCCCAAAAACCATAATTGTTGTAGAGCAGAGCTATTTGGCTCTTAAGCCCATAAGTTTCGGCGATGGTGATCGCTTCATGGAAATCGGCAAAGGCCTTCTTGAACTGTCCCAGCTTCGCTTCAATCATCGCTCTAAGGCCGATGGCGTCAATCCGCGCATTCACACCGCTAGTTTTATTGTCAATCTTGTCGGCTTGCGCAAGAGTCTGCTGGTTAAGATCTTGTGCCTTCTGAAATAATCCTGCTCGGTAGTACGCATTCGCCAACATCTGTGTGGCTCGCACCCATAGCAACCGCTGCTTGCCTAGATCGATGTTTGGAATCACGTTTTGTTCCAACGAATCTATTGCGCTCTCAAGCTCACCAATGACCATGCGGGCATTAGCGGCATCAATGAGCACTGGCACATAAAGATCTGGTCGGCCCATCTTCTGAAAGGAGATGGCGGCCTGATTATAGTACTCAAGGGCCTTTTGGTAGGAGCTAAGGTACCTATTATAAACGTTGCCAATGTTCAGCAGTTGATTGGCTGCCTCTTCTGGCTTGCGTTGACGGTAAAATCCTTCTGCTTTCGTATAGGCCGCAATAGTATCTTCATATTTCTTTTGATTCTCAAAATTGATGCCTCGGTATTGCCAGATCTTCCCAAGCAGATCAGTCATTCCCTCTTCTGTAAAAATGGCCTCGGCTTCATCAAATAATTTTGACGCCTGTTCAAAATGATTTGCTCTGACAGCGAGAACAGCAGCGTCTACAGCGGCATTTGCATAATCAACTGGGTCGAGATCTGCATCTTGAGTCCTAGTGCCTGCATCACCAGGATGGGGCTTAATTTTCTCGGCAATTATCAGTTGATAACGCAGCGCCGCATCAAAATCACGCTTCTGGAAGAGTACACCAACCAATTTCTTGCGCAGAATATCTTCAGATTTCTGATCATCAAGTCTCTTCGCATAATAAAGTGCACGCTTGTATGCAAAGGCAGCGGCCTCAAAATCACGATCAGCGGCGGCATCTTCTGCCTCTTCGGTAGACCCTTCCAAATGACTCTTTGCGAAGCTCACTTCATCCTGTGCGGGAATACCGGGATAGCCTAAAATTCGACCAGACACACGGGCATCATTTTTCGCCTCAGCCATAGACATGGTGCCTAGGGACTTGTAAAACTTCTTCCAGTCGACCGTTTTTTGCTCATTTACCAGCAGGACCGTCGGGGTTCCTGTTGCAAGCGCCGCTAGCGTGATGCCAGCCCAACCATCATAAACTTTGCTACCGGCACCACTTGCACCACTTATTTGCAGTTCAGTGTTGATCCTTTCGACGTCGCTTAAAATAATGCCCGCAGTAGTGGGCAGGTGGATCTGCGCCAGACTGCGCAAATTTATATCGTTACGGTATGATAGTGCTTCTTGGCCGCCACCCATTATGGTGCTGGATGCCGGCTCGACATCATTGAGCAGCAGCGGCAGCCCTATATGCAACAAATCGAATGACGAAAACTTTTCGCCGATTGGGCCGGCCGCGTCGAGCGTAACCTGATCGAACAGTCTGCCCTCGTTCCCCATCCTAACCGCATCCAAAGTGGCTGTAGATCTTGAATGAGTTGCCACATAACCTAAGCTAGCTTTGGTTAAACGCCTACCCGACGACACCACCGGTAGCAAATCGGGAGACGGAATAAACGTGATGGTTTTTGCGGCAGCCAGCGTCTCCCCCCTCCACTTCGCTGACTCCCATTCCACATCGTAAAGTTCGTCATCTGGAACAAGGTATATATTCCCCCCCTTGGGAGCCAACGCAGCCAGTGCCTCATTATTAAAAACAGGAGCAAAGCTTTCTGCCCTAAGCGACTCCGTTGCAGACATTGCTGGCAATGAAAATTTGATAACCTCTTGCTGTTCCTTAGTCATAATCCAGGCGTATACATCATTGGCACGGTGGCGATGGAGCATAATTAAAGCGTCGGTATCGCTTAAATTTTTGCGAAGTTTCGCCGTTTCGTTCCGGCTCAGTAGTTTCGTGATCTGGGCATCTGTCAGTCCCAGTCGTCGACTCAAGTCAGTCACATGCATCAATGCATACCGCTGCATTAGGTCGCTGGATTTCTGAATATTTTTTGAAGTATACGCGGCGGCTAGTAGTTGTTCAAAGAGAGTGCGCGCCAGTGCGCGGTCCGCAGGCGTAGCTAAACTACCGCCGCCTTTTAGATGGCGCTCCAATGCCTCAAATGAAAGTTCGAACGAACTTGCCGAGTAATGAATTTTCCACTCTAAATTTGGCGCTTTGATTGCCTTTTCTCGAAAACTACTCAAAAGAGTCTGAGTAGTTGCAGCGGCGTCTTTGTTAAGACCCAGATAATCTAGAGCGAGAAGGGGTCCGGAAGTAGCGTCATCGGGCAGCTTAGCCTCGTGCATGACCAATAGTGATTCTTCGACCTGTGATCTTGCGATATCTTTAGGCGCTGAGCTGCTACTAGCCTTAAGAGACCCCGAGATGGCTAAAGTCTGAGCAAACGCTTTCGCCTGAACTCGGGCACCCCCTTTATAAAGGACGCGCATTTGCTCTGCCATAGCATCCAATGTCTTTTCTTCATCGACTAAATCGGCAACCGGCAACACCCCAAGACTCGCTAGTCGCAACTCAATACGCGATCTATTTATTCGATTAGTCACTTCTGCGGGTGAAGGGTCTTTTTGGTCTTTAGCACGCCTCTTCTTCGCGGTGCTCTCGGCATTCGTAAACGACTCGCGTGCCTTACCGTGTAGCCCTATCTTTAACTGGAGATCCCCGATGTTATTTTCCAGAATGCTGATCTCTTCCGCCCTGGACAACTTATCTCCCTGAGCCTGCCTAAGTAAGGCGAGCTTGATTTGATAAGTAGCTAGAGCTAGATCCGGCCGGTCGAGTTTTTCATAGATCTTTGCGCGAAAGGTCAAAAGCAGCAGCCGTCGAGAAAACAGATCGAACCCCTTGGATGATGATCCGCCTCCACCCAAGTCCACTTTGATAGCATCGGCTTGACCGTTGCCATTGGTCACTTTTCCATCAGCGCTCTCGAGCGCTGTCAGTTTGGCATCGGCCTCCGCAAAGTACTGTAGCGCCTGATTTTGCTCTTTATTCATAAAGGAGCAGTAGCCAAGATTAGACAAGGTCCCGATTGCATTCACATCTTGGCCAAGGCGGTGCTCCGTGCGCAGCAAGCGAAGATAAATCTCCTTTGCTTCTGAAAACTTATCTCTTTCGCGCAAAGTCAATGCCAAAGCATCGAGCGAGTAAGCGATCCTCCGATCATTACCGACACGCTCCCAGGCCGTCAGAGCTTGGCGCTGCAGATTCTCGGCTAATTCAAGCTCTTCAATCTGAAAGGCCGATCGACCGGCACGTTCGAACACTATGGATTCTGCTCTGGAATCACGCATTGGGATGACGGAAAGCAGTTTGATCCTCTGAAGATAATAGAACAAACTCTTCTGAAAATTACTCATTGCATAATAAACGACGCCAAGATTCTGATCGAGGCTTGCACGTTCAAGTGAAGCCGGCCGACTTAGATAGTAAGCATTCTGATAAGATTCGAGAGCCAACTCACGCCAGTCTGGATCACCAATGCCGAAGAAATCCCCGACTAAATCCAAGCGATAGTTTAGGGACCCCATAATTCCTGAGCTCTGGTATTGACGCACAAAGAAGTTTTTTTGGATGTACAACCAACCTAGAGTCTGATGGATATATAAGCTCTGCGAGTTTATTTGCCTTGCTACTTCAATGGTCTTGATTGCCGCATTAATGGCCCTTAGACGCTGACGCAGACTTTCCGCCTGATCGATATCGTAAGTCTGAGCGTAACCCAATACATAGGTCCATTCCGCGACAGTTGCATGCTCCTTAGCCAGCTTCTCATATTCAGATTTGACCTGACCCAGCTCGCGGCGCATGAACGATGCGTCGATGCGACCCCGGTGCGCTGGGATGTTAAGAGGGTCCAAAGCGAGCACTTTAGCATACTCTTTTAGAGCCATTCCGGGCTCTTGAAGCTTGAGCAGCCCTTCACCGCGATTGAGCAAAAACTCAATCATAAGTCTTTGCGCCTTGGTTTTTTGATCGGAAGATTTTCCTGCCATGCTTTGCTGAAGTTGCGCCAGCATCAACTCGGCAGCCTCAAAACGCTGTGCCTCCTGCTCCAGAACCACAAGACTAGACGCCGCTTGCAACTGGATCTCTGGCGAGTCTGGATAGGCAGCTACGATTTCACGTAGTTCATTTGCAGCTACTGTCTTTTTGCCTTCTGCGAGAAAAATTTCGGCAATTCTAAAATGGGCCACAGCTGGGACCAACGGGATTCCCTTAGCATCGGTCCGCAGCTTAAGCAGCGCCTCCATCCGGTTCGGTCGTCCTTCAGCCAATCCGGTGGCAACCTGCGCGGCTCTTAATGCCACATCTCTATTCTGCGAATATTTAGCGGCAACCTCTCGGAGCGCGCGAATCGCTGTGTCAATATCAGATGTGGCCGGAGTAATTACAGCAGCATAGAGGGACGCCTCTGCCGCCAGGTTGTGACCTTTTTCTTTATTCGTGTCCTTATCCGCGGAGGCGACTACAGCAGCAAGAGTTTGATTGGCGGCAAAGAATTCCCGTTGAGCTGCTTGAATCTTTGCTTTTAGAAGTAGCCCTTGGGCACGCACTCGGGA
>CAIWTN010000217.1 GCA_903915625.1 uncultured Pseudomonadota bacterium
GTTATGCGCATGAAACCCCACAGGAATTTTTAATCCACTTAGCAGCGTCTGCACCCTATGCGTCACATCACTGGGTAAATAATATCCAGCAGAATCCATAAAAATCAGTGCCTGCGCACCGTAAGATTCCATTTTGCGTGCTTCTTGCAACAAAATCTCCGGCGACGCCATATGGGACATCATCAGAACGCCGTAAACTGTTTTTCCTGCTTTAGAGGCATAATCGATGTGCTTTTGGCAGATATCAGCCTCAGTACAGTGCGAGGCGACCCGCACCACGTCAACGCCATAATCTAATGCTGGTTTCAAATCTTTTTCGATGGTAGCCAAGCCAGGGATGACATGAATACCAAGCTTGGCGCGCTTTAGGTTTGCCCGAGCAGTTGTTAATGCCTCTTTGTCAGAGCACTTCGACTCACCTAATAGAAGAGAGGACGCGCCGAGTCCATTTCCATGACCGACTTCAACAATCGGAACTCCCGCTCGATCAGCTGAACGGCAATAAAGCGCAATTTGCTCTAATGACAATTGATGTTTAGTTGCATGATTTCCGTCACGCAAGCTTGGATCACTGATTAATATATGCCGCATATTGTTCACGCCTTTCTTTTAAAGGAAATCGAATATTTTGTGTGGCCACACGCTCAGCCACAGCTATGGCAGCGCAATTTATAATGTCGAGGTTTCCAGCATATGCCGGTAAATAATCGCCCAATCCAATCACCCTCACCATGACTACGAGTCTGCCGTTTTCTAGAGTAGGACCCAGGATCAGGCTGTAGCCAGGCACATATTTTTGGATCGCAGCAACCATGCGTTCGATTTCGAATTTGAGGCCAGCTATGTCAGGGTCTTTTACCTTTGCAAGTATAGTCGTCTGCATATTGATGCAAGGCTGAGCTGGGTTAAGATTTAGGATGACCTTGCTTTTCTTCGCACCGGAAAAAAGTGTGATGCCCTTCTCAGTGGTATGAAGATACTCGTCCAGGTTAATACGGGTCGCAGGACCTGCGCTAAGAGAGGCAACGCTCGAGATAACTTCGATATAGTCTACTTGTCCGTGCACTTTACCGATGGCATGAGCAATAGGTATGGAAGCTTGACCACCACAGGTGATCATACTGATATTTCTATATTTAAGCGTCTCATCCAGATTCACGGCAGGAACACAGAGGTGACCAACTTTAGCAGGAGTTAGGTCAATCGCGACTTTTCCTAGGTCCTCTAAAATCGGGGCATGGATCAAATGATCTTTAGCTGACGTTGCATCGAAAACGATCTCACAGCAATCAGGGTTATTGATTATATGCGCAATACTCCTGACCGAAGTGGGCACACCGAGGCTTTGGGCCTTGGCTATCCCCGACGACTCCTTGTTGCGACCAATAAAAACCCCACATTCTAAATAAGGCGAACGAAGGGTCTTAATCAAAAGATCGGTAGCAATGTTACCGCTGCCTAGAATGGCAATTTTCACTTTTTTCACAATGTTGCCCCCAGGTTTCGGGAGCTAGGGCTAAGAAGGGCCTCTTTTGAGGCACTATCGTTTGAAGTTGATGCTTTCATTGTGGCTTCTCTTGGTGTTCAAGGCGGCGCAACTTAACTACATCAACAGTATCGAAGGAATCTTTCTGGTATTAAAATACTTAGAATCTATCTCCCTATAGCCAAAACCTATCGAGCTCGCTAATCGGTCACGTTCCGCTCAACTAGAGAACTAAAACCAGCTCTTAGAGCCACGACACAGGATTGCTAACCCTAAGGCAACAACAGAGATCGCGAATCCACATACTCCAATCCATCCAAAGTGCTGCCAAAAAAAAGCACCCAAAGCTGAGCCAGTCGCACCCCCAGCAAAATACGCAACCATATACGCAGTATTTAGCCTTCCACGAGCTAATGGATCGATCCCGTAAATGCGCGTTTGATTAGCAACATGACCCGACTGTACCCCCAAGTCCATAACCAAAATACCAGCGATGAGACCCACCAAGCTTTTGCTGAAGACCGCCATGATACCGAAACCAATAAGCGTTATCACTAGAGCATAGATGACAGCCTGGCGCGGCCCAATCCTGTCGGTCATACGGCCATAAATCGGCGCCCCCGCGGCCCCGCACGCACCGACTAATCCAAATAGACCAGTAACTTGCGGTCCATAAGCAAAAGGTGGTGATTCAAGCAAAAAAGCTAAGGTGGTCCAGAGTGCGCTAAATGCTGCAAAAAGAAGAGCACCTGTGATGGCCGCTTCACGCAATGCGATGTGACGCCTCACTAGATCGAACACTGAGCGTAGCAGTGCGAAGTACTCAAGATGAACAATGGCTGGCCTTCTCGGCAACCAACGGTGAATCGACATTACAAGTATGAGCATAATCGTTGCAGCAGCCCAGTAAACTCCGCGCCATCCCAAAGTTCCTGCTGTCAGGCCGCTAGCCGTTCGAGCCAGTAACACACCAATGAGTAGACCGCTGAGCACGGTGCCCACCACGCGGCCACGACTAGACTCAGGTGCCAGGTAGGCAGCGAAAGGAACAATTAGGTGCACGATCGAGTTTGACATCCCAACGCCAAAACTTGCCAAAAAAAGAGAGATTGACGAGGAAGCCGTAGCCATAGCTAGTAGCGCAGCAGCTGCTAGCGTAAGTAGTATGGTGACCAGGCTTTTGAGTTCTCTGACGTCTCCCAGTGGCACGATGGTGAGCATCCCAAAGGCCGTACCGAGCTGGGTCACCATCACAATCTGCCCTGCTTTCTGCGGGGAAAGTGCGAACTCTCGGCCAAGCTCAGCCAGCAATGGTTGGACGTAATAACCATTTGCCGCGATCAGGCCGACACAGGTGGCAAGAAAGATCACTAGGCGGCGCGGTAAATCAGGCTGAAGCGACGCGGCGCTTTGGCTGGTAGTCATTGGTTCTGATGCTCCGAGGGGAGGGATTCAAAGTCCTGGCATGATACCAGTCAGACCCGATCCTTTCTAGTTGAGGTCCAGAGGCAAGAGAACAGCGTTGCGACTGGATTGGTTAGAAATATCACATAAACTCTGATTTCCTTGCGGTCGAATGAACTACGGCCCAGCACCCGCACTCCTCCGGCAACAAATCTTTGTCGTTGCACCAGTCGCCTATTGAAGCGCCTTCATTTGCCCGGGAACTTGATAGCTTATGGCTATCGAGAGATAGATTCTAATTATTTCAATAACAGAATGATTCCTTTGATAGTGTTGATGTACCTAAGCTATGCCGACTTGATCAACAAGAGGGGCCACTATGAAAGCATCAAATACAAGCGATGAAACATCAAAATACGCGCTGCCAGCGTCCAGCCTCGGAAACAAGATAGCTTTTAAATCATCAAAGTCAGTAACATCGCAAACACCGATACCCGCACCAACCGAGATCCAGATTCGTCAGATGACTCGCTCAGAGCTAGATCTATGCCTACAATGGGCTGCCAACGAGGGATGGAACCCGGGCCTGCATGATGCGGAAATATTCTGGGTGACAGATCCACAAGGATTTTTCGTTGCGGAGCAGGATGGCCAAATCATAGGTACCGGCTCTATGGTTTATTATTCACCAAACTTATTTTTTCTTGGCCTTTTTATCGTCCCACCGAATTTACGAGGGAATGGCATCGGCAGGGAGATGTTTAGTCATTGGCAATCTCACATGCAACAGCGTCTAGAGCTTGCCGATGACCAAAGTCCAAAAATCGGAATGGATGGCGTTTTAGCCATGCAACCCTTTTACAAACAAGGCGGCTTCCGCCTTGAGCATCAACAGACGCGTCATAGCATCATGACTGGAGCATGGACAAAACTGAATCCAAATGAATCAGTTTGTACACGCGACGTCGCGGAACTGCCTTTTGAGCAAGTTCTGGAATTCGATCGTTTGCACTTCGGCGTGCGACGCTCCACATTTTTGCGGCAATGGCTGCAACCTAAAGATGGATGGACCCGATGTGTGGTTGGGGCTGATGGTCAAATCACGGCTCTCGGCACCATCAGGCGAGCGACAAAAGGATGGCGCATAGGCCCTCTGTTCGCCACGGGCAGGGAAGCTGCTGATCTATTGCTCAGAGATTTATGTAACCGAGTTAATCAGCTGCGCAGTGACGTCGTATATCTTGATGTACCCCAAGCGAACAGCGATGCGGTCGCTTTGGTTAAGAAATATCAAATGAGCCCTGAATTCACTTGTGGCCGAATGTACTGCGGCCCGGCACCCACACTTCCCTGGCAACAAATTTTTGGAGTTACTTCACTTGAACTTGGGTGATTTAGGGTAACTTCTCGATCACAAAATCAGAAGCTCCTTTTGATGGCGGCATGATACCAACGCCTTCGTTCGCAATGACTTGAAGTGGCAGATGCACGATCAAAGGTTCCGTCCGTCTAAAGCTCAGACGAAACCTTTGAATTTTAAGCAACTAGACCTGAATTAGCAGAGCTAGGCTGTCCGTTCCAGATACCTTCGTCTGCTGAAACATGACCAGTCCACTCAAGGGCCGCAGCTTCCCGGGCGCGGTAGGCCAGTACATTTGTCGTAACTGCAAACTCTTGCACTAGGTAGGTGGCAAGTTGATCGCGTGCCACACGTCCCTTAGACCATAGGTCGCGAATAAATGCAGCAGACTCCGTCTGCAAATATTTCTCGTCTTGGAGCCGGTCCACAAACACCTCAACCACAGCGCGATCCGCTTCAGCCAACCAGTAATGATGCATCAACTCAATGATCATCCATTCTTTACCAATTGCCGAATTAAAAAAAGTGAGGCTAACGTGAGCTCCAGGCAGCACTGCAGCAACTGCAACGGTCGATTGAATGAAGCCTCGACGACTGTACCCGCTGGTCATAAAATCCCCTTTCTGAGACCTAGTTAGATGTTTGTACTTTGTGGAATTCTGGACGGCTGCAAATGAATGTACGGCAGAGTCATCTGCGAGTTACGAGATACTATCGACGACTCAATTGCGCCGAGACTAGACTGAAACTTAAGCATCATTGCAGTGATCCGCGGATCACTAAAATATGTTAGCCCATAATGACCGATACGGCCATAAAGCACACTTCCCAGGAACGTCAGCGACTGTTCAGAGCGAATAGCAACGTCGATGGGGGCCAACATATCAAGGAAATCCTGTTCCGTGGCATTCGCATCGATCGGTGTTTGCCGGTAGGACGCCAATGGATATGCGGGATGAAAAGCCATATCGCTCTTTTGTGAGAAATTGACCGCAGCATGCTGCGCAGATCCAGTGAAGATCACCATGGACAGCACGTCTTTCAGGGTGGCACGCACCGTGATGGTGCCATTAACTCCGAGATCCTTAACGGCACCGCCCTTCGGATCAGCAATTTCCCTGGCCCAATTTTGCAACTCTTGGTCCTGCTGAACGTCTAAGTCAGAGCTATAAACATAATCGACGTAAGACCCGACCCAGTCGTGAATAGCGCCCCACACTCGCGTGGCGTCATCACGATAAGGATGATCTGGTAGCCGAGATACATCATCAAGACCACGACTGCTAAGTTCCTGCGGCACGTAGCGGCCAGCGAAACTGAAGTTAATCCTAGCCTCACCAAGCAGCTTATAGGCACTTGGCATGGTACACCCCACCAGGGTGTCGACATCTTGCCCCTCATTAATCAACCTACCAAAGGCTAGGGCATTAATCGGCATGGTGCCTTCAAAGTGAGGCGATAGCAGTGCATATATCGGATGATTTTCAGCCAAATGCCGGCGTGTTGCGACCGCAAACGGCTCCACTATAAGGTGGGTATAACCTAAGTGACAGACGACTTCCTGATACGTTCCGTCAACGGCATGGACTGCATGCTTCGCCATCTGCCATGCCCAGTTATCAAACGGTGTAAATATCGGAGCATCTGCATCCTGACCGCACTGAATAGCAATCGGCACCAACGATTTTTGACCGCGCGGGACAGCAAGCATAACCATAGGACAATTAAGGTACTTGGCCTGCTGAGGGTGCTTGCCATTAACCAAACCGCTAGCGAAGCTATAGTCCACGAAGTAAACTCGACCGTCCCCGATCGCTGCATTCAGGTTATCGCCACTAAAATCAGGTCCTTTTTGAAAAATGTCGTTGGTGACACGGAACTTCGCCAGTGGCTTTTCCAGTCGACGCAACATCATCGGATTCGGCCCGGCGACGAAGCCGCGAGCAAATACCCAGTCTTCCATAAAATGATCGGCGATTTTCGGCAATGGCTCTTTTTGAAAGATCTTCTTGTACTCGTCTAAGCTGGCTGGGCGTGAGCTACCCTCAGTGACTAAACCTAGCCTGGGAAGGTAGTAGGAAAGAATTCCGGAGAAATCCTTCGACAAAATCAGCTTTGCGACTTCAGAGGGAGATTTTTTTGGCATCTCATTGGTAAACTTTCTGCCACACACTTTCAAATAGGCCTCGAGATTTGACCTGTTCTTATAGCAAGCCACAAGTAGCTTCAGAGCCCATCCTGTCCCTGCTGTATCACGCGGATAAAACTTTTCGCCAACAGGGAGTCCACGGGAATACACAAGGCGGTATTCGCTCTGCCGCTGTATCAACTGTGCTTGCCGCGCCGACTGCGAGGGATCTTTCTGAGGGAGATAAAGCTGCTTTAGCATCGGTACGAAGTCCCGCAAATAAAAATACAAGGTAATCGATCAATGTCTCAATTAACGTCTGATTGGACTGGAGCTGGACCGAGATAACGAAGTGCGACTTTTCCTTGGGTCGCTTCAATCACATTCGTTGACGATCCAAACTCAAGGACAATATAGCTCTCAAGTGATTCCCGACCCTCTAACGCCACTTTGCCGAGAACGTAATCAGATGATTCGGCGTGTTGCTCTTTCTGGTCCATAAGACCACGCGCGAATTTGATCACTTCTGACTGATCCGTCGGCAATCCGGGATAATTTTTATAAACAGTAGATATGATAAAGGCCTGCGCCTTCTCCTCACTACCGTCCAGCTCCCAGCTTGCCGCCGAAGACCCTCGTGAGGTCTTACACCCAGGCAATAAAACCGCACCGGAAAACATAGAAATCAGGATCACCGGAAGGAATTTAAATATGAAATTAAGCATAAACCACTCGATGAATTACGGTTTATATACGTTTCGATAATCTTAGGTGAGTCGGACTGCCCTTACGAATATAAAGGTCCCACCACTCGGTCTTCTCTAATACCTTGGGATCTGCAGCCGACGGCACAAGAATGCGCCGCAGTTGATAACTATCAATAGGCTTACCGCGCACCGTGTTATCTCTTGAGTAAAGATGCGGCCCTGTACGGTTCATCGTAAATCCTAGGATCCTTTCTGAGAGGCGCAGACGCTTCTCAATGGGTCCCACCTTCAAGATGAAGGTCGGTATGATCTTGGCGATGTCGTACTTACTGACGCCGCCGATAAAGTTGAATTCGTAAATAAGCGAAAAATTCTTGGCCAGGGAAAACGCGATATTACCGTGCCGAGTGTCGCTCGACGCTGCCTCTGGTCCAGCGTGGAAGGAAAAATTATTGCTGCCAAAAACTGGCATAAGTGGCTTTTCTTGGCTGAAGTCCACTCCGGCGAAGGACACTGTTTCGTCTGGAATAGGATTGCCATCCATCCACCAGATTCCCTGCAGCTCAGACGGAGTACCTGTCAGACTCGAGCCAGCCGTTTGAAACGAGGCTATCTCGGCTCGGGTAAACGGGTCGCCGAGCTGATGCCTCGCAGGATCTAAATCCTCGGGACTCTGCTTAGGAGAAAAGACTGGCTCCGGGATACTTCCGCTGCTCAGCAGAGCTTCCTGGCCAGCGGAAACCAGCGCTGCATCGGCAGCAGTATTACTGCTGGCTGCTGGCTTACAACTCGCAAATAACGCAACAACCGCCAGCGCAGATATGGCATTCATTTTGGGGGATTCCTAAGTCGAGCATTTTTTCCTATGATACTTTAAACTGCTACCCAGCAAAAGAAGCTCGACACAAGAAAACTCGTGCTTTTTTGCAAAAAAGTGCGATAAGGTCACGGAATCTCGGCGGTTATGAAATGCGCCGCCATGTCATCCTGGAGACCGCTTTTTCGGAGCTGTAATAAAAGTCTCGACTGCTACCTTGACCCACGGCGTGTACAGAGTCTGATACTTCAGAAGATTGATGTTGCTAGCGTTAGTGTACTGCAGGGCCTCTCGTTGTAGACCTATTTCTGCGGACCAATAAAATAGTCCGTCTATATGATGACGCACCCCCGCATAGCCAGTTATGACGGTACCGATGAGCCAAACGGGTTGATTCTGCCATTTACCGGGGTAGTCGCGATTATCGCCCTCGTAGCCGCCGTATAGTCGCCAATTATAGTCGTGCGTGTGCCAGTCTAATCTAACTCCGTAAGTGCTTGCCGTAAGCTCCCAAAGATCACCAATATAGAGTTCTTGGCTTAGATATAGCAGATAATGTCGGTGAGTTGGATAGCGACGTATTCGGTAGGCAACCGTGAGTCGGCCATTTATGTCGTCGAATAAAGGCGCCTTAGCTCGCGAGTAGAACCCAAGAATTATTTGATCCATCGGACCCAAACCGGCGCCAGGGCCAGTCGCCTGCTGACGCGATGGCCAGATGATGGGAACAAATATTTCGTTCGGCGTCTTGAAGAGATAAAGCGCCCCCCAAGAGAGCAGTGAATTATCACTGACAACTTTGTCGCTATCACCAAGGTCGTAAAATGTCCGCACTTCGCGCAGGATATCCAAAGTTAATAGCAAATTTCCGCCCGATTCGGGGGAATGGACAGGGATGACGCCATATCCGCGTGTACGTACGCGTGAGACAGCACGAAACTGCGAGCCACTGGGCTTTGCCGAGGCAGCCTCGGTCTGAACCGCGGGACCCCTGATCTGCTCCGCGACAGATAGGCTTGGACTGAGAAGCGTGCCCGCCAGGAGGAATGCGCGCGATAGGTTCCATGCAGATCCAGTGCGCTGCATAATGTCCCCCTAGTTAGCTGATGATCAAAGTATTTGCCGTTTGACTTTGACCTCTACGTTACTCTGCTTAGGGACGCGAATCGAGTAACAATGCAAGTCATGAACCCAAGACAGCGCAACTATAGAGTCCAGCGGTGCGCCGCATAGAACTGAGCCCAACACAACTGTAACAATCCAAGGGTAGCAGGCAGATTCGATCATTTATTGATTTCTGCATTTCGTATCGCATCAGCGTTTTCGAAACTAAACACCAAATTTTTTAATACGAAAACGCACATGAGTTTTGAACATCAACAGACAAAGTACTGGAACAAACTTGATAGCACTCCATATAGATGTAACGGAAATCTGCGCGCGAAGTAGTCGCTAGTATGATGCGGCACATCATAATTCAAAGTCATTACATGAATACCGAGAGTATACCTTCTTGGTCTCGCAGATAGGATCAGCGAAGCAAAGCCCCTTTAAGGGAATTTCCGGATAGCTATCATGATAGTCGCAAAAATCTATGTATCTTTTTTCATACATTTTTTTATTTGATCATTTTTTTGCGAAAAAATGTGAAGCAAAAAACCACCAAATTGAAGTCAAAACAATACACAAAAATTATTTTCTATTTCAGACCTATTTAAAACTATCCTTGCGAAAAATCATTGAGTACATGTCAGATTCATCATGTCGATGCCAGCTCGACAATGCGGCATCGATGAACTTTATGACTGGGGTAGAACAATGAAAATCAATGATTATTTCGGTTCAACTGTCCTAACGTCACTCATCACAATTAGCACCGTTTCATTAGGCTCACCATTAAACGCATCCGTTGAATCTAGTAATGCTGAATATCCCGCTGCCTTGGATCAGATTTTGCGCCCAGGAGATTTTGACGTCAGTCAAGACCTAGCGCCATTAACAGCTGATCAGGTTCGGCAACAGTTAGCTATGTCGAACGATTATTTAAACTATCATTCGGAACAAAATCTCTCGCGGCTTCAAGAGTGTATTAATCGGCTCATGGATCAGCACAAGGTGAAAATTGGACCGAACCAGATTGAATTCAATGCGAAAGTGGACCTCGCTTCATGTGCTGCTGATGATCCAAATACAAAGGTTCAGGAATACGTTACAGAATTGCATCTGATCATGGCTTGCTCAGATGGAAACTTTTCAGCTTTACAAGGCATGGGCATCCACCAAGCCTACCAACTTGTAAACAATGACGAAACATTTTGTGCACCAGGAACATCTGGTTGGCGTTTAGGCAGGTCTGAATCGAAACGTCAATATACACAGCTAACCGACATTGGCACAATCGAAGTGCAGGTACAGAATCTCGTCATCGATTCAATGCCGGATGGAAAACCATGTAAAACACACCACGACCAACAGCATGTCAGCTACGAGGACGGGTGTCAGACAATGACTAAAACATCTTTTCAACGAGCAACTCTCAATGGTGTTCCTGTCGATAAACAGGGAAAACAAGATCTAGCAGTCAGAGTAGGCCATGGGATCCGCGCACTAAAAGGAAAACATCCATGGTTTGACGTTGGATTCTTTGACGTGACACTGAACAAACAATGGCGAGGATTAGTGACATATTCAGGAGCAAATAACCCACCTCAATTCGAACTTCAATCACCGGGAAGCCTATCTGTAAAGGGTATCGTCGGCGAATTAGTTACTAAAAAGCAATAAGAATCTAGCTTCCAATTTCTGGATTTTTCCACCTTGAATCATGAAGGATTTTAGTTATGAGCAAAAAAAATGAAAACAATGCAGGTGAGACCGAAAACTTCGAAGTTGAGGAAACATTAATTGCCGATGAGGCTGAATTCGTCGAACCATCACATGTCTATGGCGTCCGCGGCTAAGGAAGGTGGTGACGACGGGACTAGCTGTACCAATAAATTGCTGCGGCTAGTCCTGCCTCTCAACCGATCCTCACACTAATGAATCAATAGGGCTGTTAGTATGGTACTAGGTCTGCACCATGAACTTCCCACCATCCTACAAAAGAAAAGCGATAATTTCACTCGACCATTTGTTTTTCAGAACTGTTTTAACGATGACTTTATATCTTTCAACGACGTCCACCAGGTTATAAACAACCTACCAGATAAAACCACTTATCACAAAAACATCAGATTATATCTTGGACCAGGCCTAGCGCCGCGTGAAAGTTTCAGTCGTTATTTGAAACCAATTCGCGATGGAGAAGGCATTGAAGAGTGGTCATCACGTGTCTTTGGTTCATCCCCTTTTGGTCTAATCATCAATAACTGCCAATTATTTCACGACCGCATGTCACACCGAATTGCGGCACTCTGTGATCAAATATATCAGTTAGTTGGCTTCCCTCCCGGCGGAATTCAAGCCGCATTATTCATTGGAAATTATGGCTACACTCCGTTTGGAGTCCATCGTGACCGAGATGAGCGATTTATTATCCACGCTCACCTCGGTCCCGCCACCAAGACGATGACTTTATGGGATCCCAAAGATTTTCGAAAAATAACAGGTTCTACGGCTTCGTTTTTTGATCCAGATGCAATTTCGGCATTTGGTTTTCATTCAGAATTTGGACGCGGGGACATGTATGTATTGCCAGCGGACTTCTACCATATTGGTCACACGAATGGCCTATCAGTTGGCCTGGCTATCGCATTCGTCGACTTGTCTAACCGTCAATTAATTTCGCGAGCATTAGAAATCGTACGACAGAATTTCAAGTTTTCAATAAATCTCGAAACTGAGTGGCTTGCACCAGACAAGAAGCGTCTTCGAGATATCGCCGCAAACCTATTTGAATACAAAAATTATCTAGAATCAAAAAGCATTGATTATAAATTGAGTGATGCTGTTATCGATTACCAGATGTTGTTACGAAGCAACCACGGTTTCCGAGGACCTCCAGAAGAAATACATATAAACGATTTAATGCCAAGCATCGTGAAAATAAAAGATCCATTTAAACTGTATTGGAGAAGGAATAATCAGAGTCTTCGAATTTACATCCGACAACGACTTTATGATGTATCGCTCAGTGAAATACGTACTCTTCGCGAAAAATGTCTTATTTTCGATATACTCGAGCATTTGAACTCAGGTCGTCCATTAGCAACCACAAAAGTATGCCAAATCCCATCTGCTCATCAATTATTGTATAGACTACTTCAATGGCAAGCCGTGGATCCGGAGGTTGGCTTTGCATAACACTTTGAGCTGTAATAGATATTTTATCTTTAAAAAATTATTTGAATCTTCGAAGCTGAATGCGTTGATTTTTAGTCTGGGCAACATACATCCCGAGCATCCAATGATCGAGGCGTTGCATGTTTACAAGGACGGTTTGCAAAGACCAGACCTTAAAGACTTGATTTTAAGACGTCTAGGAACAGACAAAATTGGATTTTGGCAGGCATTAGGCGCCGAAAATATTGGAGATGGCTTAATACTTACCTGCCATCAGGCTGAGCAGCTCATGCCAGATCTGAAAATCCACTTGAATCAGTTGATTCGCAGGGAAATGAGGTGCTCTGATATTCCAATGGGTGGATTCGATGTGACTCTTTATATCGGCATAAATGCGGCGACGCCTGTTCGCTGCGACAGCGATGAACTTGCCACCTTCTATTTTCATCTCGGCCCAGAACCAATAAATGTCGTTCTAAGGCCAAACGAGTCAGCAGAACTAGACTATGCATGCAATTTAGAAATTGGTGACGCGCTTGTCATTCCAAGACTCTGTAAACACCGCTACGTAGCCATCGGTCCATCCGCCGGTTTAGCGCTCGGTTTGAGACGACTATCTGAACCGAATTTGAGCAACTTAATTTTCGCACAATTATTTAGCCAAATTTGTGCCAATGAAAAAGATTCGTTAAAAAAAATGTTACCGTGGTCAGCTAACACAAGCGTTTACCGTGGTTTGGAAAAAATAATAAATTACAAATCGATCTCAGATCCAACGTCCCAAGAAAATATTATCGCTGCCATAGATGATGTGATTTTCGGTCAAATCAGCAAGGGAGGGTGGCGTTCTGAACTAGCCAGACAAGACGAATCCACCAGTGAAGGTACTCATATCCGGATTAACGAATCGATGAATATCATTGCTTTGGTCGAAAACGAGAAAATGTCTGTATATACAGGCGCGAGAAAGTTTAGGGTCCCTGTTAACCCGGGCCTAACACAGCTCATTGACAATCTTGAAGCCGAAGATTCTATGACTGTAAATGATGCTATGACCCATCTGACTCCACACTGGAGCAATTCGTCTGCACGTGTTTTCCTAAAATTACTCGCAAAATCTGGCAGCGTTGAGTTTTTCTCTATGGGTGAAAATGATGACGACCATGTGCGTTGAGCGAATTCCATACCGATGTAAAAAAGAATTGAAAACTCTAATTCAAAGAGAACTCCCCTTTATTTTAACTGGCGCTATTAACCACTGGCCTGCAGTTTCAAAATGGAATTTGGACTACCTTTGCCAGCATGCAGGTCATAGGACGGTATCATGTGAGCTTGGGCCACTTTTCGAATGCACAAAGGTCAGCGATGACGGTGATATAATCGCAATTAAGAGAGCTCACGTAACTCTTGCAAAAATCATAGGAGCCATCAGAAATCAGCCGTGCCAGGACATCTACGCATCCGAGTGGAATATTTTTGAGGACTGCCCAAATCTACTTAGTGACATCGATCTGACGAAACCCGAACTTTATAATCCGGTTCTCGCAGCTAAGCCCAAATGCTATATCGGTCCAGCGAATGCTTTCACGCCAATTCATTACGATCATGCCCCTAATTTTACCGCACAGATTTTCGGGCGGAAACAATGGGTATTTTACCCACCCTCACAGCTGAAACATCTTCACTTATACCCTAAATTCAGCCAAATGGCGCATTTCAGTCGAGCGCATTCTCAGGCAGATCTTGCTGATTACTCAAAATTTCCGGACCTCCGCCATGTCACGCCTCAGACAGTAGTTATCAATCAAGGCGAGGTCTTATATATTCCGGTACGATGGGCTCACCATGTTACCTCACTTGAACCCTCGATCTCATTGCACTTTTTTTGGAAGACATGGCCTATGTATCTCAAGCAACTTGCTTACCAACCAGCTGCGCACATGATTGGCGGATTAGCGGCATCGAACGCAAAACTTAACATCAGTTTGCTCTTCAAAAGTCGACAGAAATGAACGCGACCTCTTCCGCTTCGTGAAATTTTATCAAGCAAATAGCATCAATTAGCATCTGCCAAAATTTGCTTCCATTGACTTGGAATCGGGCAATCTGATGTTGCTATTCATTTGAGCGAGGTTGAGCCTTAACTACCACTGATAATTCAGCGGAGAGAGTGATGAATCCACATTGCAAAACACAAATGCACAACTCCACCGAAAACGACCTTTTATATGGTTTAATTACAACAATCTGTAATTATCAATAAAAAATCAGGTAGATTCGTGAACTTTAAATCCACGCCTTACATTTGATCGCACGTGCTGAATGCCCAAAGATATTGGCTGAAATTACTATTGATTGTTACCATAGCCACCACCACCTGGGGTTTCGATCGTTAAGAAATCTCCTGCAGCGACATCAAATTGGCTTATGGGATCCAATATAGTTGGTTGGGCGATCGCTGCACCCAACCTGCGCGTAAGGCGATTAATACCAGCCTCACCTGGCTTGCCGCCTTTTAGACCATAGGGCTTTGAAAGGCGGCGGCTCGTGATCAATGATACCGACAAGGACTCAAGAAACTCCAGCTCGCGAATCACGCCATCGCCACCACGATGGCGACCCATACCCCCCGATCCGCGCCTGATAGAGAAGCGTTTAACCCGCACTGGGAAACGCTCCTCTAATACCTCTGGGTCAGTGATCCTAGTGTTGGTCATGTGAGTATGAACAGCTGAGGCACCATCCGCATCGTGCGCTGCACCGGATCCTCCACAAATAGTCTCATAGTAACCAAAGCCAGACATAGTCGTAGTGGATGAACGACCAAACAAAAAATTATTCATGGTCCCCTGACTGGCCGCAGCCACGCCAAGTGCACCCAACATAACATCGACTAGGCGCTGAGAGGTCTCAACGTTACCGGCAGTCACGGCGGCAAGCTGCTCCGGATCGTCACCACTGCTTGGACTTAGAATCGATGGCGTTGGAATCTGAAAGCTCAATGGAGCGATGATACCCTCGTTAAGTGGGACATCGTAACCAAGTAGACAACGCACCACGTAAAATGCAGCGGATTTAACAATCGAAGCATTCGCATTTAGATTACCTGCATGCACCGGACCAGAGCCTGTAAAGTCACAAATCATCTTGGCGAACTCTGGATCTGCAGGATCGTCGCTAATTCCATGGACGATCATCATAGCAACTTTGATGGGCGTACCATCGTCCATACTGTCAGCAAATTTATAGATGCCTGCAGGAAAACGCCGTAGCATCCGCCTCACAGCTTCAGCGGCACCATCGCGAACAAAGCCCATATAGGCCTGCACCAGGGTTAGACCAATTTGGTCAATGAGTTCTAGGAGACCTTGACGACCAGCCTCATTCGCCGCTACTTGCGCATAAATATCGGCGATATTGTCGTCGATCGAGCGGCTAGGATAAGGGCCCGAGGCAAGCTTGCTACGTAAATGTCTCTCGCTTTCTGGATCACCAAGGTCAAGACAAACACAGCGAAGGAGCACCCCCTCCTCCGCCAAATTTTTTGCCTGCGGTGGCATGGATCCGGGTGTCATGCCTCCAATCTCTGCATGGTGTGCACGGCTACCAGTAAAAAACATGAGCGTACCGTCGCTAGCAAATACAGGGGTAATCACCGTAACGTCTGGAAGATGACTCCCACCCATATATGGGTCATTAGTGATATAAGCGCATCCCGGCTTAAGTGCCCCTCCCATCAGGCTGACCACACCGCGCACGCTGTCGCTCATGGCACCGAGGTGAACAGGAATATGGGGAGCGTTGACCACAAGTCCGCCATCAGGCGCAAAAATAGCGCACGAGAAGTCTAAGCGCTCTTTAACGTTGACCGACAAGGCGGTCCGTTGCAGGACCTGCCCCATGTTTTCGGCAATTCCGGCACAACGATTGTGAAACAATGCGAGATTCAGCGGATCGCGGACCACTGTTCTCCCAGCAGGCATCACCTGGCCTACATGAGTATCAAGCCGCAGCAACTCGATGTAACCAGCGCCACGCAAGATAGCCCTCCACCCCGACTCCACCACTACTACGGTCATCGGCTCAACTATTAAGGCAGGCCCGGTAAATTCGGCGCCCGCACGGAGGTTGGCACGGAGGAATACAGGCACATCAACTAAGGCACCGTGAAACCAAACACTGGCAGAAGACGAGGACTCCGGCTGGTAATTATGCTCACTTTCTACGTTTAAATCAGTCTTTGCGTTTGCTGCGACTAAATCCAACCGGGCACAGCGCACTTCGACAGCGCGATGCGGCAGCACGAAGCCAAAGCGCTTTTGATGTTCCTTGGCAAACTCGATGCTAGCGTCGGCAGCCGTCACACTCATCGTCAATATGCTATCCTGACCGACGTAACGTAGATCTAACCAGCGTTGCCAGGTGATATCTTGCTGTTCGGAGACCGCCTCACCTTTTAACCTGTCTAAAAGCTCAGTGGTTAATTCAGAGAACACATGCTCAAGGTCGGATTGAGTCCGCTCATTCCAAATTTTACCAACATCACGCGCTAGGCTTAGTCGAACATCAGCACACCCAATTCCATAAGCGCTCAGCACACTCGCCATTGGATGTTGAACGATCCGCTTCATACCGAGTTCATCAGCGATTTGGCACGCATGCTGAGCTCCAGCGCCTCCAAAGCTAATGAGTGTATAGTCGCGAACGTCATGACCACGTGAAAAAGTGATCTCCTTAATAGGCCGAGCCATGTTACTGGCTGCTACTGCAAGGTAGCCAGCAGCTAACGCCATCGGAGTCATTGGCTCCTGATCGTGCAACCTCGCTTGGTTAATTTGATGACAAAGTTCAAGCATGCGCGCTTCCGCGGCGTTAAGGTCGAGCGCAAATGGAAAGCGCTCTGACTGCAATCGACCGAGAAGTAAATTGCAGTCGGTAATTGTCGCTGGTCCTCCAGCACCGTAGCAGGCGGGACCCGGACTAGCACCTGCAGACGCTGGGCCCACGGTCAAACGCAAACCGTCAAAACCCACAATAGAGCCACCGCCTGCGGCGACTGTTTCAATGGCAAGCATTGGTGCAACGATGCGCACGCTTGTTATCTGATTCGGGTCTTTGACCTCCATCTCATACCGCCGCTCGCATTCACCGTGAATGTGGCAAATATCCGTACTCGTGCCGCCCATGTCAAAACCAACAGCCTTAGTTGATTGTGACTCCTCAGCGACTCGCTGTACCCCAACCACTCCCCCAGCAGGACCACTCAAAATGCTATCTTTGCCACGAAAGCTTGAGTAGTTCACCAGACCACCAGCACTGGTCATCACCTTGATCTGCGACTTAGTAAGCAATGCCGCTATTTTTGACAAGTAATCCGCAATCACAGGAGTCAAATAGGCATCTACCACCGTTGTGTCACCGCGGGGCACGATCTTTTGCAGCGGTGCGACAGATGAGGATAGCGAGATATGCTTAAAGCCAAGATTGAGAGAACAAACCAAATCAGCAATGGCATGCTCATGGACCGGATTTACATGGGAATTAAGCAAGCACACTGCTAGCGAATCAATACCCTTGATTCGCAGCGTTCGCAGCCCATCTACTAGGGCAGCTTGATCTAGTGATAAGAGCACCTCACCCTTGGACGTTACGCGTTCGCTAACTTCGAGCACAGCTTCGAATAGGGGCCGTGGCTTACGAATGACAAGATCAAACAACTTAGGTCGCGCTTGATAAGCAATGTCGAGCACATCGCCAAAGCCCGCTGTTGTTACAAAAGCGGTAGCCGTCCCCCGTCGCTCAAGCAGGGCATTCGTGCCTATGGTTGTGCCTAAACGAACCTCTACCTCTGGCACAGCGTCTTTGAGTCGCAGTCCCATGAGATAGCGAATGCCTGTCACCGGAGCTGGCTCGCCACTAATTAGAGTAAAAAAAGTTGACAATGGCGGCACTTCAACAAGGTCGCGATCCAGCGTGAGGTAGCCTCCAACTGGGTCGTAGCCTACAATCAAACATTCGATCAAAGGCGCATCTAAACTCTTGCCATTGTGCGCTACCTCTAAGCGGAGGGTGTAACCGGTGAAGAAGTCGGCGACGAACGGCGATGATGAAACAAATTTAATCTGTCGGCAGTTACTTCCCACCGCAACCTGGCCGCGGTAAGCGCCACTGCTCAAAAGTTTATGGCTGCTCAGAGTGCCATCTGGTCTTCTGCAGATGCAATCGGTGAAGGTACCACCGACATCAATCCAGAACGCCCAAAGCGTCTCATCCACACCCTGCAATAGAGCCGCACCACGCGTCTCCGGTAGGCGCCAAGCAAGTAGCGCTCCGAGCAAAAAGAACGCCGAGGTAATGGCCAATGCCGGGCCCACCCCTATGGCAGCGGCAGCAGCACCGATCACTAGTGGAGCACCAGCACCAAATATTTTGCCCATATTATAGCAAACACCCTGTGCCGTAGCCCGCACATGGGTGGGGAAAACTTCTGCAATTAAAGCACCAAACACACTAAAATAACCGTGCCCGACAAATCCTAAGACAGGTCCCAGCACCATCAACATCCATGGGCTACGTGCCATAGCGCCGTAGATGGGCACAATAATGGAGGTTACTAATAAAAACGCTATGAGACTGGGCTTACGTCCGATGTGATCGGAGATCCAACCAAAGCTTATATAGCCGGCAAACGCTCCAAGCTGCATTGGTACAATCCACCCGACCGATTTCACTAGTCCAAGGCCTGCGCCACCTTTTTCCAATGGGCTAGCAAGAAAATTTGGCAGCCAGGTGAACACGCCCCAATAACCAAACATCACTGCCGCAAGTAGGGCGATCGATAAGGCCGTGATCCGACGAAATTGCGGCTCCCAAAGCACCTTGAAGGTGTTTATCCTGGTGCTTTGAGGCGAGGCTTTGGAAGTTAACCAGATTGCTGGCTCTTCAATTTGACGGCGCATCCACAGCAGAAGGATTGCCGGTAGCGCACTCAAAGCAAATAACCACCGCCAGCCCAACGTTGGCAATAAGAGACCCGCAAGTACCGCAGCCAAAATATAACCAAGCGCCCAACCACTTTGCATCAATCCGATGGCCTTGCCGCGGTGCGCGGCTGGCCAAGACTCACTCACGAGGGTCGCGCCGGTAGCCCACTCCCCTCCCAGCCCAATCCCGAGTAGGGCGCGCCACATCATCAGTTGGGGTAAAGTCTGAGCAGTGGCCGTACCAAGGGAGCAAAACGAAAATAGCGCGATGCTGAGCAACATCGTACGCGCACGCCCCCAACGGTCGGACAGATAGCCCAGTCCTATCCCTCCGACGGCGGACGTCACTAAAGTGATTGTTGCCAACAGGCCGGACAGTTCTGCGCCAAAACCAAAATGTCCTTGAAGAGAAGGGATCGCCATCAAATACACGACAAAATCGAGCGAATCTAATGTCCATCCGGCCATCGCAGTGGCCAAGATCAACCACTGTTGACGAGTTATATCGCGCATCCATGACCGCTTAATGGACGTGAGTGGCTGCAAGATGGACCTCTAACTGATGGAGTCACTGCGATTTGGCCAGTGCCGTTACAATCTAGTAAAGGGCGTGAAATTTGAAGCACAACCTGAACTGCCCACCGACAAATTGTTAACAGGCGTCGCCTAAGTAAACACTAGACCGCTACTAGCTCGAGGGAAAAATCCTTGCAAGTTGGATACATAGACTCGAAACAGCAACACCGCCCCCTATGGCGCAAGATTTGCAGTGGGTATCCTACCTGGCTGATACAGATTCCCTAGCAGAAACGGCAAGCCCTACATGAGGTCGCGACTCTAAATGATAAACTTCACCCACATTCTCAAGTTGGAGATAATCGGTATTGTGACAGTCACCACACTGTCCCTGAGTTGCACTAACGCGCGCAAAGATAGCCAGATAGCTTCCATAGCCACCAGCCAATCCAAACCATACCTGCCTGCAACGCGGTATGCAGTGGCCAATCCACTCCATTGGATTCAGCTAAACAATAATGAGGCAAAATCAGTTTTGGGAGAGGAAGAAACATTACCTATAGATCATCCCACCACCATAAAGTTGCAAAGTTGGGCAGACCACCTCTACGACTATTTAGAAGCGAAAGATCCCGCGCGCTTTAGAAACAGCTCCGGAGAGGTATCGCTGCCACGGCCACGCGTTCGCGTCGTTACTAGCGAAAAGCCGGAGGCACATACCACGGCTGCAACTGCGTGTTATAAAGTACCGGTCATTTTTTCTAAGCCACCAGCTGATGCCTCCCCCCCAACAGAGGATGATTTAATACTGGTCGGCAACCGAGGTGTTATAGGCTTATTTTCAAAGTCTAAAGTCGCTTGCGTCGATCGAATGACCACTACTGTCAGACCTCAAGATGTGATCGACCTACTCGCAGGAAGCGGTTGTCGGTTTGATTTCAAGGGCGACGCTCTAGTGGTTGGAGAAGACTGCAAGCTTTCCGATAAGATCAAAACCACTGGGGCCAATGGCATTGTACTTCGCTCTGTAGCTGACATCGTCAGCCTTTCATCGGGTTTAGAGACAGTCCTAAAGCAAGACGGATCACTCCTCTACACCCTGCTTCATGAACTAGCTCATTATTTCCGCTCTCATGCTGTCTTGGATAAGGGCGATTATCAGTACTTCTATCATCGCGATGGTCAGAGTGAGCACCTAGCTCAACCGCTTCCAGCATCGGATCTAGTTGCGTTAGGAGCAGAACTTCTCAAGCTACCACATTATCGCACGCAGCCAATTGACGGTCAGTTTTGGCATTCGGAGATATTTTCCTACGGTGCATATGCCCTAAATACGCTGGTGATACCCTCCTGCGAAGCCACAGATAGCACCTGCCATCAGGCATGTGCGCCGTGGCAGCAACTCATGCAAAATAAAGAACGCATGGCTATGCTTGGACGCTTTCCGCAGGCAGTTCTCAATGCGGAAGCTCGACTTATCTACGCAGACTGGGAAACCGGATTCAGTCAGTGCCTGGGCGCCATAAACTCCACACACGTCGACATGGCAGCTGCCAAGAAAGTTTTTTGGCGTGCTGACTTCCCTGAGACAGCCGCATCTGATTGGCGCCTACTTGACGCGGCAGCATCGATGAACAAGAAAATTTTTGATCAAAGCAATACTCAGACGCAACTACTGCAGCGAGCTTTGGATGCCAAAGTCGGATATTACACGACAGAAGAGGAAGCCGATAATATGGCTCTAAATTGGTTGGTTGAACTAGGATTTTCTGCCTCGGACGCGATCGATCATTGGTGGAATTTTGCCGCGTATTTTGATGGCACGTCACTACAATCAGAACTTAACTTTAGCCGCTCACGCTGTTTAGACCTCTATAACGCAAAACCAAGGTGGACTGAAAACGGCAAGCCGGTACAGGTCCCGATCGGAAGCTTTTCTGACCCGCATCATAGTGTCTGTTACCGGATTTGGAATATCGACCAGCGTATTCAGCACCTCGGATTGCTAAATTAAGTAAAAAATGATCGAGATTATGCTAAGCTCTAGTGCCAAGTAAAATCACGTGAATCAATATGAACTTTCCTCATCAGCTCGGAGGCCCGCCACTTTGCGATCCTATCAAGCATTGTATGTTTTTGGCGTCGGCATTCTTCTCTCTACGTTGGCTATAACCATCGGCTGCAGGACGCTGCCAGAGCGCACTCAGCTAAAAGACGCATCGCAGGCACCTGCCCAACCAACGCCGGATTTGCCAACCCCGAGGGAGATGGCAAAAACAACTGCCGACAAATTAACCGAAGGCTACAGTTTTACCAGGGGCATTTGGAAAACCACAGGTTGGTGGAATTCAGCCAACGCCCTCGAGTCGGTGATTGACTACTCCCGCATGACTGGCAATGCAGACCATACTGCACTGATCTCTGCCACTTATAAGCGTCACATTGGCGGTAAATTTCTCAACGAGTTCAACGACGACGAAGCTTGGTGGGCTCTCACTTGGATCAAAGCCTACGATCTGACTCATCAGGCCCATTACTTAGCTATTGCCAAAACCATCTTCGCCGACATCGCAACACATTGGGATGACCATTGCGGCGGTGGCGTCTGGTGGAAAAAAGACCACAAATATAAAAATGCCATCACTAATGAACTATTCCTGACACTCGCCAGTCGGCTGCATCTACGCACACCGGGAGACAGCGGGCCCGGTAGCTTTCGCGATTGGGCTGATCGCGAATGGCAATGGTTTCAAAAATCAGAAATGATCGGCTCCGACCACCTCATAGTTGACGGCCTGAATGAGCAGTGCCAGCCTGTAGGCCAAACCTTCACCTACAATCAAGGCGTCATCCTTGGCGGCTTGGCCGATTACGCGAGCGTCAGCGGCAATGACAAGCTACTGCAAGACGCACAAAACATCGCTACAGCTGCCATAACGAAACTGACAGATGCCTCGGGCATCCTTCGTGACTCTAATGAGGTAGCCAAGAGCGACAGTGCCGATCAGCCGCAGTTTAAGGGCATATTCATGCGCAACCTGGGCTACCTCTACGGTTATAGACGTGAGACAGCATACCGAGATTTTATTTTAAACAATCTCCGTCGAGTTTGGACCGACAACCGCAGTCCAGACAATCAATTTGGCTACCTATGGGCTGGACCCTTCGACATGAGCGATGGTGCCAGACAGACTTCAGCTCTAGATTTGATGAACGCTGCGATCTCAGTCAGCCAACCTAACGTCGCACTCACCGCCAAAGCCACCGCCAATGTCTCATCATGCAACGAGCACGAGTCGCCTACCATGGCCGTGGATGGCTCGCTCATCAATGACAGCAAGTGGTGTGCCCATGGCGACCCTAATGCCGTGCTAACCCTCGATTTCGGCCGCGTCCTCGCGATCACGGCCTTCCTTGTCAAACATGCCGAGGCAGGCGGCGAGGCTAACGATTTCAACACCGACACCTTCACTATCGAGAGCAGCAGAGATGGTCGAAGCTGGCAGCCAGTTATCACTGTTAACGACAACAAAAACAAAATAACTGAACACTCTGTCAACGCACTTACGGCCCGTTATGCTCGGCTAAACATCTTACGGTCACAGACCAGGCAGTCGATATTCGCGACGAGAATCTTCGAGTTTGAGGCGATCAGCGACGGCAAATAACAAAGCCAAGGTCTGGCAGCACATGGATGTCGGACCTTAGTATATGCCATAAATTAGGCACCTATCTGATCGCGAGGCTTAAGGCCAATGGCCCCAATAAGTTCCTCGACCAGTTTAAAGATCACTTCATTTTGCTCTAAGTTACGTCCACTCACACGCAAGCCATGCAAGAACCTGCCATCTCCGCGGACCGCAGACCAAACCACCTCTGCGCTAACTGAACTAAGCCAAGTGGTGGCCGGGTGCTCCGCCGGTAAGTCGAAAAATATCTCTACGGGAACGCCCCGACTCAAATGTACGTTTGATAAGAGACCAAAACCACCGACGGAAAAATTCACCAGCTGCATACGTCCATAAGAGGTCCTAATGACAAAGTCTTCTTGGACAGGATAGCGAGCGTGTTGAACCATAAATTGGTTTTGCTGCCGATAGCGTTCCAAAGCCTCGAGAGCCAGATTCCCCTGATCGATTAATGGATCGTATTCATAGGCAGCATTGAGCGAACTTTGGTGCTTAACCGGCAATAAGATACGACTGAATCCACCACCATTTATGAGCTCTGGGGACAGAGCGAAATAGGTCGATTCACCAAGGATAACTTTGAATGGTTCGCAGGCGCCTTCAAAGCGGCTCGCGAGCACTACTCCGCTGCCAGCTATGGTCAGATCAAGGCGGTCTTCATCGCCTAAATTACCGATATTGATCTTGGCACTGTTGATACCTACACGCAGGGGAAAAACCGTCCCACCGTCACGCAATCCAGAGGCGGCTGCGTGCTGTTGAAGATCACGCGCACAGAGTAATGCGGCACCCTCGTGACCCTGGACCGTTTTACCAATAAGATCGTAGCCAAAAAAGGCGAGGATTCCGTCGCCTAGACTTTTGTCGACGACGCCCCCATAGCGGTGCACAATTTGCGTCATCTCCGACATCACTTTTCGCAGAGAGTAAAACGCTTCGGTGGAATTCATTCGCTCAAAGATGAGCGAGTACCCAACTATGTCAACAAACAGGATCGTAACATACTCATGAATCGGCTCTCGCAAGAGATTTGGACCCATAGTGGCTACATCGTCGATCCGATCATCGGCGATGATACCCTTAAGATGCCTGCGGAGAATCGCAATATTCTGCCGCATCTCAGTCACCTTCATCCCCATAGGTATGGTGATCAGCAGGGATTGCATGCCAATAAAAAAGAATTGCAGATCTACATATCTTGAATCAAAGGGAATAAGACCAGTAAATTCTGCCAATACTAGACAGTCCGCGATAGTAATTGGTAAAAAGCTGGCCGCGTAGAAGACAGAATCCCGATCGTGTTCATATAAGGCTCGCTTGATAGCCACAATCTGAATCAATCCCAGGGCAAGTGCACTAGCTGCGAGATAAAACAATGAAGCGGAGAAGGATTCGTAGAGGTAAAACGGCAAACAGACCAAAGGCAGGACTAAGAAACCATTCAATGCGTGGGTTGCTATCGGATTTCTTTTGCGATTGATGCCGTTGAATTCGAGTCCAAAGACTATAATGAGACTCATCGTCAACACTGTTAGTACGAACCAGCTTTCGATCATTCCTCTGCGCAAAGTTAGAGGCAATAAATAGGCTTGCCCATTCAAAAGTAAAATTAGTGGAAAATAAGCGATCCCCGCGAACACCAACTTGATAAACATGAATGATCGTAGCCAAATAGTAAAAAGAAACACCGAGACTAGTGCCATCACGTATGCGCCAGCCCCAGTCAGCACAATGCTGCTACGCTCGATCTGATTGTCGTTGTAATCCTCAAGATGCCAAAGTTTCATCACGGGAAAAAATGGAATCTGATGCGAGAGCGTGCCCAAATAATAGGTAGAAGTGCCTGGTGGCACTGAAAGCTGTATGGTTGCCTGCAGTCTACCCAATGCATTTTCAGCCTCAGCGAACCCAGATTTGTTCAAAAATGGTTGGCCTTCTGAATTTGTTGACAGCACCCATTGGGAATACGTAGGAAATGCGCTTAAAAGCACCAAATCTTGCGTTTGCTTCTCTGGGTTCTTAATCTGAACGCGGTACCACAAGCGACCACCGCGGAAGAATTGCGAACTTTCAGCGGGTCGCATTGATATCGGTGCTGCCTGCAGAACATGTTTAAGCTCGCTAACCTGGTCCGTGTTTGGCGAAGCATCGACGAATTCAATAAGCTCAACATCTGCTGGCGCACCTTTTCCAGGTACGGTCACAGGAGAAATCTCTCCTATGGCACGTGTCGAAATGAAACATATAAACAGCAAGTTGAAGATTAAAAATTGCATGCCTTCGTTCGGAACCCCCGCAGAGGTTATTCGGCATGTAATCTTGGCTACTTAAGGTAAGCGATTATAATCTCTGCTACCACACCAGTATTACTTTGTACCTATTTACTAACACAAATACCCCCCAAATCTATCAAGAATTTGAGTGCTTGCGCCGATAAGAGGTTATACAGCGCACGCAGTCCATTAAACAACTTAGGTTCAGATCACTGAGAGAAAAAACTTAGAGATCGCTCATTATAGGAAGGAAACGCTATGAATTGGATAAAAGGTCCAAGCCTAGTTTTATCTGCCTTCGTTTCAATAACATTGGTGGCTAGTTGCGGTGGTCAGCCGAAAGCTCAGTTCGTCGGAGAGGTCAAGACCAACGCGGGTCCAGCAGTTACAACTACTGAAGTCGAGCCTATCACCTCAACAATTAGCACATCCACCGAAGCATCTGACGTGGTTACATTAACGGATGAAGACATTAAAAACTACAAGGACGTGATCAAATTACTCGATGCTGCCGAAGTTACTGTTCCAGACTCGGTGCGTCTGGAGATCAGTGCACTTGGGCAGCCTGCAACATCAGATTTACATGCCGAAGATTCAGACACACAATTAGCTTTATTTGGTTTCGGCAGATCATCAGGCAGAAGGCAGATTTCAGCTGGCCTGACTAATACACTAGCCCGACTATTGGGCACGATTTCTCCGTCAACTCTGGGAAACTTGATCATGATCCCGCTGGTACAGCAAATCTGTATTCCAAACGGTTTACTTTTGGTCACAAATCCAACTGGCACTTCGGTTGACCTCAGCAATAAAAGTGGCTGTCTTAAATTATCCGGCGCATTTTTTAAACCCATGGGTAACGGGCGAACCTGCATGTCTTGCCACTTCCCCCTTGATTCATGGGGTATCAACTCCACAAACGTTCAAAAGCGATTTGCTGCAACTCAAGGCATGGATCCGCTCTTCCGCCCAGTCGATGGCGCCGTCTGCCCAACGGCTGATGTCTCAACCGTATCAGCGCGAAGAAATGCGTACTCTTTACTGCTTAACAAAGCTCTCATTCGGATTGAACTAGCGATTCCAGATGCGGCAGAATTCAGTTTAAAAGCTGCGACTGGGACCTACTGTAACGACGTGAGCCCTGAGCGGTCGATGCTTTCCATGTTCAGACGCCCGCTGCCAACAACCAACTTAGAATTCATTACATCGGTCATGTGGGACGGACGTGAAAGTGTGACTCATGATCTATCTAAAGACCTGGCGGTGCAGGCTTCCCATGCAACCACTAGCCATGCTCAGGCAAGGTCCCCCTCGGCGAAGGAAATCTCCGAGATGGTGTCCTTCGAGCGCTCGGTCACATCGGCTCAAATTGCGAGCAATAAAGGCTTCAACATATCATCGACGTCACAGAGTGCAGCGGCGGTCCTTGCGGCCCAGAAGTTCACCCCGAACCAGAATATTAGCCCTTTCAATAAAAACGTATTCAGCTTGTTTGATCCCTTCGCCAACTCAGCTGATACTAATATG
Organism: uncultured Pseudomonadota bacterium; assembly: GCA_903915625.1. Lineage (GTDB taxonomy): Bacteria > Bdellovibrionota_B > Oligoflexia > Oligoflexales > CAIYRB01 > CAIYRB01. Next base: position 27,172 of record CAIWTN010000217.1, read on the forward strand.
AAGTCTATCTATCGCGGCCAGCAGATTTTCAACACGCGTAATTTCACAGTGAATGGCGTGGGACGCACGACGACCTGCTCTTCATGCCACAACACACCGAATGTTGGTACCAACTCGGCAGTTCCAGCTCTGTACTTCAATACCGGAGTGGCCAGCGAACAGCGTAGATCTAGCGATCTCCCTCTGTACACTCTCGTCAGTGTAGAGTCCGCTAAAACTATCAAAGTTAGTGATCCAGGCCGTGCCATGGTAACAGGCAAATGGGACGACATCGGCAAGTTCAAAGTCCCCGGCCTACGCGGCCTTGCCGCCCGTGCGCCATACTTCCATAACGGCCTAGCTGCCACCGTAAGCGACGTTGTTGCCTTCTATGATAGCCAGTACCAAATAAGGCTGACGCTCCAAGATCGCCTAGATTTGACGGCATTTCTGTCGGCACTATAAGCCGATTGGGCCCAAGGATGGCCCCTCTGCTTCTTCGACTATGTGTAGATTTATTACTCACAGAGGCTGGCTCTAAACCTGTGTTTGCAGAGCCGTGTCCTAAATCTAACTTTTAAAAAGGAAGTAATCTATGAGCAAGTTCAACGGATCAGTCATCCTAGGCCTTTACGAACAAGCGATGGAACCAGCAAGGGCGCGCCTAAAGACGAGGGTATTTGGGTTACTAGAATCGAACAAGGATCCACAGTTTTGGCATAAGTTTCTTATCGCATATTGTGCCCAAGGCGTACACATGACCAAAGATGTGCCTAGGTGGATTGCACAATCGGGAGACAAAGCTATCCAACTAGGCAGCAAGACATTTGGTGAAATCCTACGCAGCCATGCAGCACACGAAGAGGGACACCATGAACTCTTTATCAACGATGCGAACAGCCTGATTGATTTATACCGGCAAAAATACAACGAGGAAATCAATCAAGCTGCCGTGCCATGGAACCCACCACTACCATCAGTGCGGCAATATCGGCAGTGCCACGAAGACATTATTCAAAGTTCAATGCCGCTTCGCCAAGTTGCACTTGAGTATGAGGTAGAGATGCTCTCGGTCGCAATAGGTGGCGATCTTTTCCAAAGAATCGTTGGGATTTGCGGTCACGATATTATCCCTTGTTTAACTTTCATAACTGAACACGTTGCCGCTGATGTCGGACATACGAAATTTAATCGTATCTTGCTTGATCGAATTCTTTTAAAGCACGGCGAAAAACTCGATCAATTTTACAAAACTGGCCAGCATATTTTGGAAATCTACGCGGATTACCTCATTAGTCTCGCCGACTATACCGCACACCATATGACACTACGGCAAGCTATCTAAGCGAGGCGGATTGATGGCAGTCATTGATTTTTATTATCCGGATTTAGGAGAACTTTGATTATGGGCATCTTCAAACGCTTA
>CAIWTN010000218.1 GCA_903915625.1 uncultured Pseudomonadota bacterium
ATTTTGAGCCACCTGGAGCTAGTGGCCAACACCGTCAGCATGGAAGAGGCGGTGCAGCAGCAACAGAGTGAAGCGGAGGCCTGTGTTGATGGGTAAAAGATTGGGCCGGCGGTAGCCGGGAGCGCAAGTCATAGTGCATCGCAACAAAACTGGCAGATTTAGAGGCTACAATTGTTTGATAACAAAACAATAACGCGTTACCGGCCATACTGTCACACGTCCATATGGGCGACCACTGGCTGCGGTAGTTATTCTGAATTTACTTGTTTTCAGCTTCCAGAACTTGCCAGACCGAATTTACCCGATGACCACACGCCGCCAGACCGCCAACGACGACACCCTGTTTTGGACACTCAAAGTCCTCCAGGAAAACCCTGGCGTGTCCCAACGCACTTTAGCCAAAGAAGTGGGCATCAATGTCAGCACCATCAACTTTTGCCTGAAAGCCTTGGTTGAAAAAGGCTGGATCAAGATGGGCAACTTCAGCAAGAACCCGGACAAACTGAGCTACGCCTATCTGCTCACGCCCACCGGCGTGGCCGAAAAGGCTGTGCTGACCCGGCGCTTCTTGCAACGCAAGATGGCTGAGTATGAAAAGCTGCGGGGTGAAATTGAGGCGTTGCAGCTTGAAACCGAGGCAGAGGGCGCCGACTCCACAATACTAGCTAACAGAGGTCATACTTGACACCTCATTCTATTAGGCGTGCCTCAGGTTAGTCCTGTGGTCAACTTTTAAAGTATAGATAGATTGCAGTCACTATTTTGAACAACCATTCGTGACTTGGTCACGTTGAGCTAAACCAGTCTGACCGGTTTTACTTCGTAATTAAAATACTTTCAATCGTTTTCAAGTTTGTACCCAATTTATTCGTAGCAATTCATTTATCAAAAAGAAATCGGTGAAAAATCATGATTCCATACGGTCGCCAAGACATCACCCAAGCTGACATTGATGCAGTTGTTGAGGTACTTCATTCTGTCCACCTGACACAAGGTCCTGCCGTTCCAAAATTCGAGGAAGCGGTCCTCGATCATTGCGGTACCCGCTATGCCATCGCCGTGAACAGCGCCACCTCTGCACTCCACATTGCCTGCTTGGCCCTCGACCTTGGCCCTGGCGATTGGCTATGGACTACCCCCAACACTTTTGTTGCTTCAGCCAATTGCGCTCTTTACTGCGGTGCACAAGTCGACTTTGTAGATATCGACCCGCGCACCTACAACCTCTGCCCGCTAGCGCTCGAGAAAAAACTGTTGGATGCAGAAAAAGAGGGACGCCTGCCGAAGATCGTCGTGCCGGTGCACTTCAGTGGTCAGCCTTGCGCAATGGAGTCAATACATGCTCTTGCACAGCGCTACGGATTCAAAATCATCGAAGATGCGTCGCACGCAATTGGCGGTAAATACAAGGACGAGCCGATTGGTAACTGCCGCTATAGCGATATCACCGTCTTCAGTTTCCACCCGGTCAAGATCATTACTTCCGCAGAGGGCGGCATGGCCCTGACCAACGATGAAAAGCTGGCTGAGCGCATGGGTCTGCTACGTAGTCATGGAATTACCCGCAGCCCTAGCCTTATGACAAAACCGATGGATGGTCCGTGGTATTACCAGCAAGTCACCTTGGGTTACAACTACCGCATGACAGATTTGCAAGGTGCTCTAGGAGCCAGCCAGATGACACGTTTAGAAAAATATGTCACCCGTAGAAATCAACTTGCCGAAAACTACGATGTCCTGCTGAAGGATTTGCCCCTGACAACGCCGTGGCAAGATCCAGACGGGTACTCCGCTCGGCACCTTTACGTCATACGATTGCATTTGAGTGAAATTGGATTTAACCGAAACCGAGTCTTTGAATCGTTACGTGCTGACGGTATTCTTTTAAATCTTCACTATATTCCCGTTCATACACAACCTTATTACACAGACATGGGGTTTAAAGAAGGTGACTTCCCAGAGGCGGAGAATTATTATCAAGAGGCTTTTAGCATTCCGATGTATCCGAACTTGACAGATACTCAACAAATTCAAGTTGTTGCAGCATTCAAAAAAGCGCTATCTCAAAAAATAACTTCTTAGGCTTCTCAATAATAAGTGAATACAGAATTTTTCTTATCAAGAGAAAGTCAATAAATAAATGAAGCTGGCAATTGGAACTGTACAGTTTGGTCTGGAGTATGGCGTCTCAAATTCTGCGGGACGCACTCCGGCCAACGAAGCAGGGCGGATACTAAGCCGCGCCCGGTCAGCGGGGGTTGATACGCTCGACACCGCTATAGCCTATGGAGATAGCGAAAAAGTCCTCGGCGAAATTGGCCTAAATGGCTGGCAGGTGATTTCTAAGGTTCCTTCATTGCCGGATGGTGCAAACGCACAAGAATGGATATCTACCAATCTCCGACAATCATTGAGCAGCTTGGGGCTTGAGAAGCTTGACGGACTGCTTCTCCACAATGCCGATGACCTTCTGAAGAGTCAGTCCGATTCCGTCATCGCTGGCTTGCAGCAGGCGAAGTCTGAAGGATTAGTCAAGAAAATTGGTTACTCGATCTACAACCCGGACAACCTTCTGGAACTGACCCATCGGCTCAAACCCGACTTAGTACAGGTCCCGGTCAATGTCCTAGACCAACGGATTGTGACCAGTGGTTGGCTCGGACGCCTGGCGGAAATGGGCGTCGAAGTACATGTACGTTCGGTTTTTCTGCAAGGTCTGCTATTAATGCCACCAGCAAATCGTCCGGCCTATTTTTCCCGCTGGCAGGAGCTCTGGCAGCGATGGGACAGCCATATTGTCAGCCAGAACACATCTCCGCTGGCTGCATGTCTGGGTTACGTTAAGTCACTACCAGATGTTGCACGTATTGTTGTAGGTGTCGACAATTTAAAACATCTTGAGCAGTTGCTGAGCGCCTGGGAGGTATCCCGCCCTCTGGGAGCAGAAAATTTTTCCTGCACAGACAGAAATTTGATTGAACCAGTTAATTGGACACTGCAATGAAAATTCGCGTAGGGGTTATCGGTTTATCGGATGGGAATGGCCATCCCTACTCTTGGTCTGCAATCATTAACGGCTACTCGCCTGCCGACATGGCGCAATGCGGCTTCCCCGTGATCCCTAAATATCTTGCAGAACAAAAGTGGCCTGATTCACGCATTCCAGATGCCCAAGTCACCCACATCTGGACTCAGTCGCCAGAACTATCAGCCCTTGTGGCCCGCGCTTCACTGATCCCCAACGTTGCTGCTGTCCCGGAAGCCATGCTTGGCGAAATCGATGCATTGCTGTTGGCCCGCGATGATGCAGAAAATCATTTCAACTTCGCAAAGTCATTCATCGAGGCTGGCATTCCTGTCTACATCGACAAACCGATCGCCTTATCGCTGGAGGCGCTAGATCGTCTGTACAGCTGTCAGCAATATGAGGGCCAAATATTCACCTGCTCCGCTCTTCGCTATGCCCATGAATTCGCAATCGACGACCTTCTAAGGCAAAAAATCGGAACGATACGGCACATTGAAGCCATCACACCTAAAAGCTGGGAAAAGTATGCAGTCCATATCATCGACCCAGTATTGCGTATTCTTGGCCCCAAGACTATTGCCAATATTTCTTCAACAGCCTTTGCAGACACTGGCCGCGCAGTGCAAGTGCGCTTTACTGATCAAACAACTGCGGGCTTCACCGCAATGGGTGACAACCTAGTTTCCCCGGTTGCTATCCGAATCCATGGTGAAAAGGGTTGGCACGATATGGTTTTTTCGGACTCGTTCTACGCATTTAGATGCGCACTGCAAGATTTTCTCGATGGCATCAGAACCAAGAGTTGCAAATCCCCTCTGGCACTTAACCAGAAAATCGTTAGCATTATCGAAGCGGGTATGGCGATATGAGCAAAACCGTCCTTTTGACCGGTGCAACGGGAAAATTCGGCAAGGTTCTTCTAGAAAGCCTAATTTCACAGGGCTGGAATGTCGTTGCAACTTCACGTGACAAAGGGCGCATTGATGAAATCATTGCTAGCCTCCCTTCTGGCCAGGACCGGGCGAATGGCATCGAAATCGATCTTCAGGCTGGTGATGCACCTCAATTTTTGATACATGAACTCGCTCGACGCGAGCTGGTAATCACGCACTTGGTCAACAATGCACGCTCTCTCACGACTCTAGCCGTTCAATCCGACGGCACAACCGCCCGCGACACCTTTCTTGGCGAATTTGAGTTAGATGTCGTCGTACCCTATGAGCTGACGATGGCCTTCGCTCGCGCCAGTGCACACAAGCTTTGTGCTGTTGTCAATATTGGTTCGCAGTATGGCCTAGTTGCACCCAATCCTGCTCTGTACGAAGGTTCTCTTGATCGGTCACCAGTGCAATATGGGGTAAGCAAGGCGGGGGTACATCATCTAACGCGGGAGTTGGCAGTACGCCTCGCACCACAAGGCATTCGCGTTAACTGCGTGGCTTTCGGTGGGGTAGGCGGACGAGTGGATGAATCTTTTTTGGCAAGGTATGCCCAGCTCAGTCCATCTCGCCGCATGCTGGATGCAAGTGAAATCCCTGGCCCTGTTATTTTTCTTCTTGGTGATGCGAGTTCCGCCGTCAGTGGCCATGTCCTTGTTGCAGATGGCGGCTGGAGCTTGTGGTGATGAATCGAATAGCCATCATTCCCGCACGAGGTGGGTCCAAAAGAATTCACCGCAAGAATATCGTCGATTTCGAAGGCAAGCCAATGATTGCGTGGACGATCGAGGCTGCGTTAAATAGCGGTTGTTTTGACCAAGTCCTTGTATCAACCGATGATGAGCAAATTGCTGAAGCAAGCAAAGCGGCAGGGGCTGCCGTACCGTTTCTGCGCCTGGAAAATGCTGATGACCACGCACCAGCCAGCCAAGCCACTATCAGCGCATTAAAGCAGGCTGAAGCACACTGGGAAACACGCTTTACGCTGGTCGCCCAACTTATGCCCAACTGCCCACTACGGGAGGCGTCCAACATACAGGATGCGGTTCGCCATTTCACGACGGAAAGCCTTAGTTTTCAAATTAGCTGTTTCAAGTTCGGCTGGATGAATCCTTGGTGGGCCGTACAACTCAGCCCTGATGGCAGCCCGGGACGTATGTTTCTCGAAGCTGCTGAAAAACGCTCTCAAGATCTCCCTCCACTCTATTGCCCTACCGGTGCGATTTGGCTGGCGAACCGCGACAACCTGCTGGCAGCAGACACGTTTTACGGTCCTGATCATCGATTCTTCCCGATGGAATGGCAGGCTGCCGTCGACATTGACGACATGGAAGATCTCCGCATGGCCAAGGCAGTCGCCAGGATGCAGGATCAAGGGCGCGCCTGATGTCCAACCTCGTCGCCTTCCGTGCGGATGCCTCGCTCCAGATTGGGACCGGGCACGTCATGCGTTGCCTTACGCTCGCCGACAGCCTCAAGGCACGAGGTGTGGAGACCCACTTCATTTGTCGTGAACACCCCGGCCATTTGATCGACCTTATCCGTGATAAAGGACACTTAGTTCACAGCCTCCCATTTTCATCGGCAGTACGGGAAATTTATGAATTCGGCGCTCTTGCACACGCGGATTGGCTCGGCACCTCGCAGGCAGTAGATGCTGAATTCTGCGCACAAATTCTGCGCCCATTACATCCTGACTGGCTGATTGTTGATCACTATGCACTTGATGAATGCTGGGAGAAACTACTTAGTCCATTCTATAAAAAGCTGATGGTGATTGACGATCTTGCAGATCGGAAACATATAAGCAACTTGCTCCTAGACCAGAACTTTGGAAGAATATCTGACGATTACCTTTCCCTGATCCCCAGTGAAAGTCATCTATTGTGCGGATCTCAATACGCTCTGCTGCGTCATGAATTTACGACACTGAGAGCACATAGCTTGATGCGCCGCTCCAGCGCAATGGTGAAAAATATCATGATTAGTATGGGAGGGGTTGATGGCGACAATGCAACACAAAGTGTATTGACAGCTCTCCAATCCTGTCCAATGCCCAGCGACGTTCAAATTACTGTCGTCATGGGTAAGACCGCACCATGGCTTCACGAAGTGAAAGAAATGGCAAAAGAAATGCCATGGCCAACCGAAGTCAAAGTAAATGTGAACAACATGGCCGAGTTAATGAGTGAGGCCGACATTTCTATTGGTGGTGCAGGGAGTACATCCTGGGAAAGATGTTGCCTAGGGCTCCCAAGCATATTAATTGTTTTAGCTGCGAATCAAAAAGACAGTTGTAACCGCTTAGAACTAGCTGGAGCCTGCAAAATGATAGAGTCAATTACCACTATAACGATAGATCTCAGAATATTGATTGGGCAAATTTTATGCAATAAAGATAGCCTTTTGGCTATGCAGCGCTGTGCAGCTGAAATTACTGATGGAAAAGGGACCCAGTTGATCAGCGATTTAATCACTTCGTCAATCTTTGGAGTTAATAATGCTTAACGAAATATTTCTCAGGCCACTAGAAATCATCGATATTGATGCTGAATATTTGTCGTGGTATACAAATAATGATGGGCATCTTAACTACTTTACGGGAAGTGGGCGCAGCTTCGACCGAGAGACGTTACTTAAAGACTTTCAAGAAGGCATAGCCACAAAGCGCTGGTATTACTACCTTATTCAAAGTCAATCTGGGGAAAAAATTGGTAATGTCAAAATCGGCCCTATCGACACAAGAAACAAAACATCTGATTTAGTCTGTTTAATTGGAAACAGAAATTTTCTTGGTAAAGGTTTGGCATCCAAGGCGATTGAAAAAGCTAATGAAATCGCATTTGAAAAACACGATATTAGACGACTGCATGGCGGGATGTACGCTAGCAATATTCCGTCAATAAAAGCCTATACAAAAGCCGGTTGGATTGTTGAGGCGACATTTAAGGGTTTTTATTGGGTGAACGGATTGCCAGAAGATCGCGTCTGCGTCGCATGTTTCAATCCATCGTACTTCTTCAAGGAGGCATAGGTAGTGAAACCTAAAATTACTATTGCGGGTAGAGATATTGGCAATGATTTCCCCCCATACGTCATCGCAGAACTGTCGGCCAATCACAACGGACGACTCGAAACAGCCCTCCAGATCATCAACGAAGCAAAAAAAGCCGGTGCTGATGCTATCAAGCTCCAGACTTACACCGCAGACACCATTACGCTACGCTGTGATTCGGAGGAGTTCCAAATACATGGCGGCCTCTGGGATGGCAAGACCCTCTATCAGTTGTATCAAGAAGCGCAAATGCCTTGGGAGTGGCACAAAGCGCTTTTTGATCGCGCCCATGAACAAGGCATCACAATCTTCAGTTCACCTTTTGACAGCACCGCGGTCGACCTGCTCGAAGGCCTCAACGCACCAGCTTACAAGATCGCCTCATTTGAAGCGGTCGATATCCCTTTAATTAAGTATGTGGCCAGCACTGGTAAGCCAATGATCATTTCTACCGGGATGGCAGACGCACAGGAAATTGAAGAGGCCATTGAAGCAGCACGTGACGGAGGGTGTAAAGAATTGGCAATATTGCACTGCGTGAGCGGTTACCCAGCACCACCCGAAGACTACAACCTGCGAACAATTTCTGACAAAATTTCACGCTTTGGCTTGGTCACCGGGCTATCAGACCACACTTTAGATAACACCACCGCGATAACTTCTGTTGCACTCGGTGCCTCCATCATCGAAAAACACTTTACTTTGAATCGAAGCGGGGGCGGACCGGACGACAGTTTTTCGCTTGAACCGCCAGAAATGAAAGCGCTGTGCAGTGGCGCCCGTACAGCGTGGGAAGCGCTTGGACAGGTAGATTACGGTCGAAAATCAAGTGAGCTGGGTAATGTCAAATTTAGGAGATCACTGTACTTCGTGAAAGCTGGAAAAAAAGGGGACATCATCACTAGCGACATGATTAGAAGCGTTAGACCTGGATATGGCCTTGCGCCTAAATATTTAAACATTCTTCTGGGGCGAACTTTGAAAGAAGATGTAAATGAATTTGAACCGGTAAATCTGGCTTGCTTTGGGTAAAAACTTGATGCGACATGCTGTATATGAGTCATAGAAATTTGATTTTTAGCGAATTTATATTTAATGCTAGTTAAACATCGCCCGGGGATAGATAAATTGGTCAAAGTCAACTGGCC
>CAIWTN010000219.1 GCA_903915625.1 uncultured Pseudomonadota bacterium
AGAAGCAGAAGCTGGAAAACAAAGTAGAAAAGCTGCAAAACAAACTTGATAATCTAATTAAAACTCTTTGCGAGAAGGAACGAACCGAGGAGCTATGTCAAAAATGACTTCGTCTTTATTCGAATGGAAACGAAGCCATGGGTTTGGCTCCATCAATACCTCGCCATATCCCACTTGGATCCAAGCGCACGAAATCCATAATAAGGGATTAATCTATCCTAATTCACTTAACCCGCCCGGTGGCAACGTCGGGATTGGCACGACCAGCCCCGTGTCTGCCCTGCATGTGAACTCCGGAGTAACAAACACTAGCGATTTTGGTACAAGCTATACGTCCAATGTCGCTACGGCGAATACCAACGGTACTTATACCAACTATGGATTCGAAGCTGTGTTGACGCCTGTCATAAGTTCGGGGGTTACGAACTACGGTAGCGCCTATGGTGGTTGGGTCAATGGTTATCGTGGTTCTGCTAGTGATTTAGGAACTCTTGGCAACTTTTATGGACTCGGTATTACCTATGGACATTACGGTGCAACGAGTCGAACCACTACCAACGCCGCTGGCTTAGCAGTCTATCCATTGCACCAAGGCGGGACGATTTCGTACAGCTACGGTCTGTTCTTGGGTAATGCCGCCACGGGTGGTACAGCTATCAATTATTATGGCATTTACCAGCAGGATACGGCTGCCAAGAACTACTTTGCCGGCAACGTCGGCATCGGGACGACATTACCGTCAGGTAAGCTTGACGTTGACGGTTCTTTTGTTACGTCTCCAGGCGTAATCACTGTAAGGGCGCAAGATGCATCTGCAGAGGGAGGACAGATCAGCTTATCTCCAGGCGGTGCCCGAACAACTACGTGGCATATCGACAATTATGATGACAGATTTCGAATATTTTCCACGGCGGACCGTTTCACCGTTTTATCCAACGGCAACGTCGGAATAGGGACTACGTCTCCCGGAGCGACTTTGGACGTACAGGGCTCCTCTCAGTGGCCACTGCGGCTCCGCAATACAGGAAGCTCCGCAGGGAATTATTGGAGCATAGGCCCTGATACCAACAATCACCTTGTTGTTTACAATCAAAGTATTGTCGGCATGTATATGGCTAATGGATCCACGACTTGGAGCTCCAACTCCGACCGTAGGGTGAAAAAGAACTTCTTGCCCATCTCCGATGCTCTAGAAAAGACGTTGCAGCTGAGGGGACTGACGTACCATTACAAAACAGACGCCGATACTGACCCGCGTCGCGTCGGTGTGATCGCTCAAGAGGTGCAGCGGGTCTTGCCTGAGGCAGTCTCGGAACACGATGGCATTTTGGGGGTTGCGAGCTGCTAATGAATTCATAATTGAATATAACTATCTATAGTCATATATTTCAACAATGAAACTCTCAGTTTGGGCCAAATCGCAAGGAATCTCTTATCAAACCGCATGGCGCATGTGGCAGCAAGGTAAGCTCCCCGTTCCTGCTACTCAGCTCCCAACTGGTACGATTATCGTTGAGCAAAATAACGCAGCAAGCTCAGGGGCCGTCGCCATCTATGCACGAGTAAGTTCTCATGACCAGAAGACTGATCTTGAGCGTCAAGTCGGTCGCTTGACTAGTTATGCCGTCGGCAGACAATTGCCGGTTAGCGCTGTCATCACGGAAGTAGCCTCGGGTTTAAATGGTAGGCGGCCCCGACTGCTCAAGTTGCTAGCTGATCCAACTATCAAGTTTATTATCGTTGAGCATCGCGAGCGACTAGCCCGCTTCGGCTTTGAGTATATTGAGATGTCACTGGCATCTGCGGGACGACAGCTTATAGTAGTCGACGAACAAGAAATCGACGACGATTTAGTTCAAGACATGATCGATATTCTAACGAGTTTTTGTGCGCGGTTATACGGGCGTCGCGGTGCTAAACGTCGTGCTCATAAGGCGGTTACAGCCGCAGCGGATACAGGTCCTTGATTATTGCTCATAAGATAGCTCTGAAGCTCAACGTTCAGCAACGCATCTACTGCGCCCGCAGTGCTGGCACTGCTAGGTTCGCATGGAACTGGGCATTGAATGAGTGGAAGCAAAGCTATGAGGCCGGTGAAAAAGTGAGCGAAGCCGGCCTACGCAAAAGGCTTAATGCGATTAAGCGGGAGCAATTCCCGTGGATGTTAGACGTCACCAAGGTGGCGCCGCAGCAAGCCATTAAAAATCTAGGGACAGCATTTACTCGATTTTTTACGGGTAAATCAAAATATCCGCAGCCAAAGCGCAAAGGTCAGCACGATAGCTTTCGCGCGGATAATGGCCCGGGTACCTTCAAGGTAACTGGACGACGTCTTAAGTTGCCAGTGGTAGGCACGCTAAAGTTGCGGGAGGAGTTGAGATTTACAGGTAAGCCTATGTCCGTCACAATTTCACGCGAGGCTGATAGATGGTTTGCATCTATCGCGGTAGAAGTCGAGCACACGCCACCGACCAGCGAAAATCAAGCTGTCTGCGGCGTTGATCTTGGTATTAGCCGGCTTGCGACAATCAGTGACGGTACCTTCTATCAAGCAACACATGCGTTGAGACGGGAGATTCGGAAACTTAGGCGAGGCTCACGACGCCTGAGCCGCAAGCAAAAGGGGTCGAAAAATAGAGCTAAGGCAAAGCATAGGCTGGCAAAGCTGCATGCAAGAATTGTCCACGTCAGACGGGACAGTCTGCATAAATTGACTACCGATCTGACGCGACGTTTTTCCACCGTGGTCATTGAAGACTTAAACGTAAAGGGAATGATGGCAAACCGCAAATTAGCTCGCGCCGTTGCTGATGTCGGAATGTATGAGTTTCGCCGGCAGCTCAGTTACAAGGCCGAGATGCGGGGCATTAGGGTTGTGGTCGCGGACCGTTTCTTTCCGTCGTCACAGCTGTGTTCGACCGTGGGATGTGAGGGGCGTGCTGCGGGTCTAGGGCTGGCAGTGCGCAGCTGGACCTGCAGCCATTGCAACACCACCCATGACCGTGACCTCAATGCAGCAAAGAATTTAGAGCGCTATAGTACGGTGAGTTCCACCGGAATTAACGCCTGCGGAGCTGGGAGTTCCGTCGCACCTGGGCAACCAGGCAGACGTAGCCTGGCGCTGAAGCAGGAATCTTATATAGTAATAAATGACTATATTTAGAGGAACGGTCAAATACGCTGAAATCGTCCCACTCCTTATTGAAGCGATTAAGGACTTAAAGAACCATGTCGATCGTAAGTTTGAGTCCCTTTTACCGCTATGGGCTGAAAAAAATGCCGAAATAGCCCAGCTCAAAGCCGAGTCCGCTCAGCTTAGAGCAGAGTCCGCCCAACTGCGCGCAGCACTGTGTAGCAAATTTCCAGACCTGCCAGTGTGTATACAGTAGGTTCTTGGGGTCGGGCACGAATGGCACTTAATTAAGCGCTAAGCACATAAAACTATCGACAAAACGGCAGCCTAGGTCTCAGTTGTTGTTTACCACAACCTCATCTAAAAAAGGGCCGCCGTTTTGCTTTTCAATCCTAGTTGTTCTTATCCACGTTTAAGACGGCTGTCCAAGGTAAGCGGCAATATATCAAAAAGAGTGGTGTGGTTGCCACGCTCTCCTTGCATGTAGGCCTTGGCGGGTCACCTATGACGCTTGACCCAGCTGCTTTAGTTTCTCGCGAATGGAACGGAGTTTTGGCTCGAGGTCACTTCGCTCAAATCCGTTGGGAAAAAGGATGAATTCCGGCTTGACGCCAAGAGCCTCCGCAAGAAGGATGGCTCGATCCTCGCCTAGTCGGGAACGCCCACTCTCGATATTGGAGATATTCGAGACGGCGATGCCGGTAATCTTCGCGACCAGTGCCTGAGTCCAACCCTTTTTGGTACGGAGTTCCTTGACAACTTGTCCCGGGGTCAAGACAGCTCTGGGTGTACGCTTCCTCATAACTTGCTCCTATAATCATGGGGCGTGATTCGCGAGACGTTTACGACCTCAATCTTCCCTCCTCGATCGACCTGATAAATCACGCGCCATTTTAGATTCAGCCTCGACGAGCGAAATTTTGCCCACTGACCGTGGAGCTTTTCATCGTGATAACCTTTAAATTCCCGAAGAATAGAGGTGCCGTGCTCCTCGATGAGTCGAGCCCAAATCTCATAAGACACAAGGATTTCCTTCGGCGCCTTTGCGAGCTCCTTCTGAGCAGACTTGGATTCGACGATTTCGGCTTTCATTCTTGCTCGCCGCAAGTTATCGTGTACTATAACTTATACTTTATTATAAGTCTAGGGAAGGTCGGGATTGGGACGACGGCGCCGTCATACACCCTGCATGTCAACGGATCTGTTGCCGGAAATGGTGCCTACATCGCCCTTTCGGATATCAGGTTTAAAAAAGATGTCCAAGACCTAGGTGTTCTTAACCACGTTTATGACTGACGCCCGAATGGACTGAGCGCAAGCACCAACGCCTGGGGTGGGAGTGGAAACGGTCAAGTAGCAGCCGCTCCTCAATGGAATCCTAACCTAGCGACCGTAACACTGAGCAGCACCTACTATGAAACTCGTCCTGCCAACATGACCGTCGTATGGATCCTTCGAACCAAGTAACGCAGCCTGGAGACCGCAGTACGTTTAATTCACGACTCGTCTGCGACTGAGGCGGAGATCAGAATTTCCGGCCAATAGGCCTCAATAATTGAGTTTTTTTGCAACTTCGTAGCAAACCAGAAAATCACCATCGCTTTACAGCTAAAGGACCACATGCGCTTTAGCCGATAGCCTCTAGGGAGAGCTTATCGATGGGTGCAGTGGCCAACGACAACCGCGTTGAATTAATTCTAGATGCCGATGCCTTTCACAAGGCCGTACGCATCATCGTTGATCGCGACGAGATACTTTGGCTAGGATTTGACCCATTCAGTCAAATTGGTTCATTTCGACAACGCGATGTCCCATCGCTGCTTGAATTTTGCGTAAACAACCCTGAGTACCATATAGTGACGTATACGTCTGGCCATCGATATGTGAACCGTTACGTTCCAGATCAAAGGGTCTATATGCTAGCTACGGGGGATAAGAACCCATACTTGGCTCATAACCCGTGGATCGATCCTATGCATCACTTAATCGAGGAAGACGTCTTCAGTAAGCTTAGCTGCGAACCTAACCAGATCCGGCGACGTCACAAGCCCAAGACGTGACTTCTCGGCTTCGATGAATTCATCCGTGATACTTTCCGCGTGAAACTTCGCATAGCGAAGATATCGTGAGTACTCAGCGGAAGTCTCACCTAGGCGTCGAACCTCTCGCACTGTCAATCGCTCAAATACCACCCAAGAATCAAAGTGATCTTCGGAGCTATAACTCGCAACCTGCTGCGTAATCACAGTCCAGTCATCAGTCGTAAACGTGCATATCAATTTACCGCTGCGACATGTGCCTATTATCTGCCGTGATATATTCATGGACTAACTCCTTGAGACTGAAAGCAACTCTCTTATCAGAGTCGAATCACACTACCGAAGTGACATCGGCTTTGACCGCTGCCATGTCGCGGAAGGCCAAAAGCACGGTGCCGCGCGGCACGGGATAGTGATGATCAGAGGTAATTCCAATAACACTCAGCAGCTTCTTTTAGGCGATAACACGATTAGTGATTATGGTTCAGTGCAGGCCGTTTTGAATGGCACCGCGAATTTGTTACCTTGGCGCCTTCATACCTATTACCTCGGAGCTCTCGCGTCTTCAGAAGTCAGCGGAGGTTTAGATGGTCGGCGAGCATTAGCCAAAGGGACACTGCCCGGGATTTACAGCGAATTAGGTGCAAGACGGCAAGACGGGGTCAGTCACTTCCTGTAATCATTTGATTTTACGGCCGAGACGGTAAAATCAGCTGGTTGTATGAAGTGCCTGACCCCGGTCACGCAATATGATTGAGCATCTCTTTGCCGCTAAGTAGTCGGTCCATGAAGATGTTTTTTAGTTTGTGGGTTGGATCCCAGCGGTCGCGGTAGTCGAGGAACTTCGTCCAATTTGGATAAAGTGATGTTGGGTTCTGATAAAACTGCTTGCCCCAGTGCGGGCGGCCACCAAGTGCTAAAAGTTCCGTCTCAACAGCACGGAAAAACGGCTCGTAATCTTTGAAGGCGACATGAGACATCGCCGAAAAAAAGCAGGTGTCTTGCCCCTGGCTGGGACTAAGAAAATTACCCTGATCGCCGCGTAGGAACCTACATTCCGAAGGGAACGTGGCGAAAAAGGCTCCGTCTGAGCGAGTGGAAAAGTCCGCCACTACGCTAGCATGTCTTTCGTGCGCTTGCTTCGCCATAGCGACAGGCAGAGCGAATTCCATCTCGTATGCGCGAACTAGGCGTGTTGAGGCCATGATTTTATCTGAGCGATCTATGCGCCGCTCGTCTGGCACCAGATGCGTCAACAGCCTTGATACTTGAGGCATGACATCTGGCTTGAAAGAGGCTGCATTTAGCACGGCGCCGAGGGCAACATTTTCCAGCAATATTTTGTCGATAAATGTTCGGATCGGTTGTTCTAAGCGCGGCTTATCTGTGCGATTGCGGGTAATAGCTTTGACTTTGGTCGTAAACGGAAAGCGGAAAAACTCAAAGTGATCGTTCTCAAGATAGTGACGCGGATCGAGGGCGTCTTCTAGATCCATGAGCCAGCTATGCGCCTCGAGATTGTGAGCTTCCATTACATTAAACGTGATCGAGTAGATGATGCCCAGGGCACCAAGGCCAAGCCTAACTGCCATTAGTGGCTCAGCGTCTTCCGGCTTATCGGCATTAAGTGAGAGCAGTGAACCATCAGCAAGTACCATCTCAATGGCGTGGATGCTTGATTGGTCGGAAAAAGATCCCCACTTCATCCCTGTGCCGTGTGAGCCTGTAGAAATGAGGCCAGCTAATGACTGCCTGTCGATGTCGCCAATGCTAGGTAGGGCCAGACCCAGAGCGGCTAGCTCATCATTAAATGCGTGCAGTTTTTTGCCTGCTTCGACTTTGACTCGCATCGCCTGGCGGTCGACTAGAAGAATGCGGTCTAGACGGTCAGTAGCAATCATGGTGTCATCAGCATG
>CAIWTN010000220.1 GCA_903915625.1 uncultured Pseudomonadota bacterium
ATGCAGCGCCGTTTTGGCGCTGGTAATTATTATGTCGAGTTAATCGACAACAATATCCCCGAGCAAAAGCGCATGCTGCCCGACTTGGTGGCAGTGGCGCGGCACTTTAATTTACCGCTCGTCGCCTCTGCCGATGCTCACTACCCGAAGAAGGAGATGGCGGAGAGCCACGCCGTCCTGATGGGTATCAAGCATGGCCTGACGATGTCGAAGATTCGCGGCCGCCGCAAAGGCACGCAGTTTCATCTCTTCGACAACGACGAGATGCTACAAAAATACGGTGCCTGGCCTGAGGCCCTAGCGAATACAAAAAAGATCGCTGACGCCTGTAATGTTAAATTTGAGTTCGGTAAATACTTCCTACCGAAATTTGATACGGGCCGCCCGGAGACGCCGGAAGAGGCCATGTGCCGCTTCGCGCGCAGTATGCTCGAGGACCGGTTTGTCGCATTGCGCAAACTCTACGGCCCTAAGTTTGATGCGGCGCGCGAGGATTTTTACAAAAAGCGCCTCGAGTACGAACTAGACGTTATCTGCAACATGGGGTTCGCCTCATACTTCTTGATCGTTCAAGACTTTATCAACTGGTCCAAGCGTCAGGGGATTCCCGTCGGTCCCGGACGGGGCTCGGGTGCCGGTTCATTGGTGGCTTATTCGCTGCGCATTACGGACCTAGACCCTATTCCTTACAATTTGCTCTTCGAACGCTTTCTCAATCCAGACCGCGTCTCGATGCCTGACTTTGACGTCGACTTCTGTCAAGACCGCCGCGACGAAGTGATCCAGTACGTCACCGAGAAGTACGGCGCCGACACGGTAGCCCAGATCACGACCTTTGGTAAGATGAACGCCAAGGCCGTCGTCCGCGACGTCGGTCGCGTGCTTGAACTCGGCTACGGCCGCGTCGATAAAATTGCCAAGCTGATCCCAGATGATCTCGGCATCACGCTGGAAGATGCACTGAAAAAAGAGCCGCGCATCCTCGAAGAGGCTGGCCGCGACGACGCTGTTGCCGATCTGATCCGACTAGCGCGTCAGCTTGAGGGGCTTGCTCGCCACACCTCGGTGCATGCTGCTGGTATCGTGATATCTGACGGCCCAATGACGGACTTCGTCCCAGTTTATACCGTCGCCAATAGCCCTGGGCTGATCACGCAGTTTGAGATGAAGATGGCCGAAAAGGTCGGACTGGTTAAGTTCGACTTCCTTGGTCTTAAAACCTTAACCGTGATTCAAAAGGCGATCGATATCATTCGAGTCGCGAAGTGTCCTGATTTCGACATCGAACTCATCCCGCTCGACGACAAGAGGGTTTATCAGTTTGTTAGCGCCGGCCACACGGTAGGTATCTTCCAGCTCGAATCCAGCGGGATGCGCAACCTAGTCGTCAAACTAAAGCCAAGTGTGTTTGAAGACATGATTGCTTTGGTGGCGCTGTTTCGTCCTGGTCCTCTCGGATCGGGCATGGTGGACGACTTCATCGAGTGTAAGCACGGTCGCAAGCCGATTGTGTATCCGCTGCCCCAGCTGGAAAATATCCTAAGAGAGACCTACGGCGTCATCCTGTATCAGGAACAGGTGATGAAAGTGGCCGGCGAACTCGCCAGCTACTCCCTGGGCGAAGCCGACCTGCTGCGCCGCGCTATGGGTAAAAAGATTGCTGCTGAGATGGAGAAGCAGAAAGAACGCTTCGTCAGCGGTGCCATAGCCAATGGCCACAATCTGCAAAAATCGGGCGAAATTTTCGACCTAATGGCTGAGTTTGCCAACTACGGCTTTAACAAAAGTCACTCGGCTGCTTACGGGCTGATTGCCTATCAAACGGCTTTCCTTAAGACGCATTATCCGGCCGAATTCATGGCCGCGATCATGACCTGCGACTTGGACAACACGAGCAAGATCGTACGCTACGTCGACGAGTGTCGGCGCATGCGTATCAAAGTGCTGCCGCCAGATGTTAATCGCTCGATCTTAACCTTTGATGTTCCTGCCGCTTCAACCATCGGCTTCGGTTTGGCTGCAATCAAAGGCGTCGGAGCACAGGCGCTGGAGCCGTTGATTATTGAGCGTACCAAAGGTGGTCCTTACACCTCTCTTAGCGATATGGCACGTCGCGTGCAGCTGACCAAAGTCGGCAAAAAGACGCTAGAGCTGCTCGCGCAGGCAGGAGCTCTCGATGGCTTTGGCATGTCACGCCCGAAACTTTGCGAAGTGATCCCCGAGGTCGTAAAGTTTAGCGAAGCCCATCACGAGGCCAGCCGCACCGGCCAACGCGGCTTGTTCGACATGGATATGGGCGAGACGGGCGACTCTAACTCCGTTCAAGATCTGTCGTGGAATTTAACGCCGATCGACAAGCGGATTGGTGCACCAGATCCACTTTGGCTAAAAAAAGAAAAAGACCTCCTGGGCGTCTACATCAGTGGCCACCCCTTGCGCTTTCACCGCGAAGACAAACGCGCCTTTGGCCGCTTCAGCAGCAACGACCTGGCAAAAGTAGTCGGTAAAAAAGTCGCGATGGTTGGTATCATCGCCGCTGTGAACGAGCGCCTGACAAAAACCGGTAAGCGCATGGCCAGTATCCGCCTCGAAGACGAGGAGGGAGCGCTCGAAGCGGTGATGTTTGGCGACCTCCCAGATGAGTTTCCCGAACCCAACTCGGTTGTAGTTGCTATCGGCCAAGTCAGCCCCGGTTTTGACGGCGGAGAGCCACGCTTTCGCCTAGAAAAAATTGTCGAGATGGAAGAGATGCGCGGTGAATATGTCAAGGCTGCGACCATGCGGCTCAAACCCATAGGCGGCCAGCAAGCACGGGCCGTTGATTATCAGCCAGCCCTCGCTGATTTAAAAAAGCACTTTGACAGCCACCGCGGTGACACACCAGTCACTCTGATCGTGCAGTACGATAAAACCGAAGTCGTAGTGAGTCTGCCTAATAGCTGTGTCGATCTTCGCGATACGTTTATTCACGGCCTATCGCGACTAGCGTTCGCGCACGCGGATCTCAGCTTCCAGCTATTTGCGCAGAATACGGCAGCGGGCGCTTCGGCTGCTGGTGGTGGCTAAGTCGTCGCTTATTTTAATTGTCTAATACTCTCGAGTAGATAGGTCTAGCGTCGAGGTGGTGTTTCTAACACACCGATTCCAATGGCAAATTCAACAAATTCCTGCACGACATACAAAACCACATTTGACATTCATGAAAATCGCCACCCCTAAGCCCGCTACATCATTCGCATCATTTAAATGGATTCAGGTTTTGCCCAATTCCGACCGATAAGAGTCTTACAGGCGGTACATTGTAACAAAAGTCCTTTGGAGAGAACCGTTATGGGGAACTCAATTACAAGACTAAATATTTTATTTTTATCGTTAGCCATACCGGCATGCTCTTCGGGGACGCAGGGCAACAAAAGCTCAGGCCGTTCAACTTCAGCCGTGAGCCAGGACAATGGCAGTAGTCAATCAACTCCTGCAGCCAAAGCTCCTAAGACAACGGAAGAAAAGAAAGCCGATTTAGTGGAGCAAGGTAAATACCTCGTTTCCGATTTACAACAGACCAAAGATCGGCTCGAAGAGCTTAAGAACAACATGCCCACCACGGAAGAGGATCTGCTCAAGGCAACCGACTTCATGGATGAGCTCAGTGAATCAGTGGCGAGTGTCGAAAATGATGCTGCCGCGCTGAAAAATGTCATTGAGGCACACGATGAGCTTAATGGTACGCCAAAGCCAGCAGGCCTAGCGCTTGCTGATGCCGCACCTAATGCACCAGGCGACGACGCTAAAGTAAACGCAGCTATTTTGGCTCGCCGCATGACGCGCACAGCCGCTTCCCTTATGGAATACTTTCAACAAAAAGCTGGAGCCTGCGCAGCAGCTCTACAAAAGATTCCCCCCGCTAAAAGCGATGGTCCTTTAAACATCCTACAAATGATTTTGGGCGCAATTATCAGCCTAATCACTCTCATCTTCACAATCATTACCTCTTGTTTGGTTAGCCTTTTTAACGGCAAGTCGGAGGTTCACAAGGTCACTTTATTCGACACCGTGCTCAGTTACGCCGGACCCGATGGCGACAACTACAAAGACCCCAGTCCGAGCCCACTTCTGCTGCGTCACAGTGCAGCAGCTTACGCAACCAAAATCCGGCCGGAAGAATTAGCTAAGCTTGGATCCGATCTTCAAATTAAACTAAACATCAAATATGGCTGTGCTACTTACGACGCCGGTATGAATATCGACCTTGTGCTAGTCCCAAAAAACGGCGCCGCTTATTCACGTACAAGCGACTATAACGCTAGATTCACAAACAAGAAAATGACGCGATTCGAAATTGCGAGAGGCATCACTCCATTCATGAATCGGGACCAGGGGCTTACACAGGCTCCGTACACTTGGTCGATTGGGCATTTAGCAAAGATTCTGCGCGATCAAGATCTCCAGTCTAAATATGACTTCTGGATCGAAGCCAGCATGCCTGGTGCCCTAGGTGACGCCGAGAAACAAATTGCTAGTTGCAAGGGTGCAGCTCTTAACGAAGGGCTCTGGGTATCCGCCGACTTAGTGTCCTACTCAAGTTACATCCCCGAAGGGAAATCGGTACTTGTGCCCATCGACGCACATAAGCACCTGACTTCTGACCCTAATCGCACACCTTCGGATGTAAGTTTTACTTCGGAGGGCGGGGTCATAGGCGAATACACTACGACCTTCACTGTCGACCAAAATCTCAGCGATGCTCGCTTTTTCCTCATCACCTCTAAACATGGCGCTGCTGCAGGCGGCGAAGAATATATCCGCCGAGGCCACAACATCTATTTGGATGGCAAGCTGATCAAACAATATACTCCCGGCGGATCCTGCGAGCCGTACCGCAAGTACAACACCATGTCCAATGGCATCTACGGCCCTATTCCGCACTTCCTGTGGTACTTCTGGAGCAACTGGTGTCCAGGTGCTCCCATCCCAACTCGCGTCCTGGCCGTCGGAGATCTTGCTGCCGGATCGCATACGATTAGGCTCTCCGTACCTGGCATGACCGAAAAAGGAGCTGTAGACTTCTCCGTCTATCTTAAGGGCGACGTGAAGTGAGTTGGTGAGCAATTTTAGCGAGGGATAACCAAAGTTCCTCGCTTTAACTTTATCAGCCACTTACCTATGCCGATTCAACCAATCGATCCCTAACCCTCTAAATTCCTGAAAAAAAATAATTTTAATTAATGTTTCCCTGCTAAAGGGCCGAATTCACAAGGCCGGGAGAGATGTGCCCGAGAGGCAGAGCACATTTTTTCGGATTTACCTTAAAGGTGAGATTAGGTGGGCGCAAAAAAAGACATCGTAGAAAATTTCGCAAAGGTCTTCCGTGAGAAGGCGGAGATTTTTGCAGAAGCCGTCCATGACCGGACTGATACCATCGCCGAAGTGGTTCATGAAAAGTCCAGCGCACTATCACGACCCAAAAAGTTCATCATCCTAGGCCTGATCATCTCATTTTTTGGACTTAGTGTATTCTTTCTGACTAAATCTCCTGCCCCTCCAGCATTAAAATCATCGCATACTCACGTCAAACCTAAACATAACAAACATCACAAACGATCGGCAAAAGGCAGACAAAAGGTCCGTGCTGCAGCAAAAAAATTTGTGCTCCAGATTCCATTTCGCAACGCTGGGGCTCCGACACGTGCAGCGGCTACCACACCGGTTGTAGAGCAAATCCCCGAGACGGGAATTCAGTATTTGGCCAGAATCAAAGCCAACTACAGGCCGATCACAGATCCAAGTAAAGTAACTAGTCAAGCGGCGGCTGATTCCCTAATGCTTTACAGGGTCACTAGCGACAGGAAATACTTAAACGACTGCCAAAAATACATGGCAGTCCTGATGATTTACTTGAAAGCTGAAATAGTCAGGAACCGCGATCATAGAGACGCCGAGCAGATTATGCAGCTAGTGAAAATCAATAGGCAAATGCAGATCATCGGCGCCGGCCGGCCTGAGTGGAACAATACCCTGGAAAGCTATATCACCATTCTCACACGCCGCTAGTCCGTGCGGATTATGGACGACAAATCGACTTTAGTTGAACGGAGATCCTATGCAGAAAAATCTGGTCGGTAAGTCAGAGCAAGGGTTCGGTCTGCTTGAGATCATCATTGCAGCTGGACTATTAGCCCTAATCGTAGCGGTCATGAATCAGAACATTGTTATATCGATCAATTCGCAACGTTCTGTTGAACTGCGCGGTGACAAAGAGGATGTCAAAAGACGGCTAGTTGAATTCCACGACTGTAACCAAACATTAACTGCGGTGCCTTCGTCAATTTGTACAGATGTAGGTGTCCGGATTGATTTAAAAGACAGGAAAGGTAACACACTAATCAAAAGAGACGGGACGACGACGATCGGAAAATGGACCTACGTACCAGAATGCCGCACGACTAATGGCGCAATTAATGTTCGTGCTGTCCATTTTAAAGACAACGTAACCTTGCAGACTCCAAATTTAGATCAAGATGCGAAGTATGTAAAAGATCCAATGACCCAAAAAATTATCAGGATTGATCAAGATGCGAGCTTCATGTTCCAGCAGAATGGCGCTGAACTCTGCAGTCAGCGGAATAAAAAACTTGTACCATTTCAGGGCACTTATAAAAGTGGAACCACTACGCAAAAAATAGATGGCATGCCTAAGTTTGTCATGATTTTCGACCCAAGCGACACAGCCATACATGCCTACTGTATGAAAACCGCCGACATGCAGCTTCCTGATGACCACCTATGTGGAGCTGGTAGTGATTTTACAAAGGACTCAACAATCAAATTTGGCCTTGGTGAGTTCACTGTTGGTGGTGCGATAAGTAAAACAAGCGCCAATGGAAATGCATTTCGTGATTTTGTTTATTTTGGATTCATGGAAGTCGAGGACTAACTCAGAATCAACGCGATAATGAGATTTATTTTTCGAATGGAAAGGAGATGCAATGCAAAGTAACAGAGCCGAATTCTCGCAGCAAGGCTTTGGCTTACTTGAAGTGTTAATCGCTGCTAGCATCTTTGCAATCATCGCCGCTACATTGTCAAACAACGCGGTCTTCTCAATCAACGCGCAACGCACGACCGAAATGCGCGGCGACAAAGAAGCTTTCAAAAAACGTGTTCTGGAGCATTATTCCTGCTACAACACCAAAACTATTCCCTCAACTAAATGTAAAAAACCTGATGAATATATTGATCTCGAGGACACATCTGGTGCCATTCTGATCCCCAAAGCTGGAAAAACGATAGGCAACTGGACTTATGTCGCAGAATGCCTCACAGCGGCCGGTGCCATCAATATCCGAGCTGTCCATTTCGCGCCAAATATATTCCTAGATCCAAGCAAGCGGGATCTAGACAACCTAGTTCCTGGCAATAAATTAGAGCAGAATATTAGCTACATAAATGACCCGTTGACCAAGAAGGTCATTAAGATAAAAGATCCCGACAGCTTCATGTTTCGTCCAGACTTGAATCGTCAAGACAAGCCACTCTGTGATGGGACGCGGCCACCAAAACTAGTCCCTTTCTATAGTCATTACAAAATTGGCGCACCTAACCAACCGAGGAAAATTGATGTAAAGGGCAAACCCAAATTCGTTACAGTTTTTAGCCCAAATAAAGACAACCCTTTACCCCCTGCGGACTATTGCACTAAAACCGCTGATATGGTGGGGCCTAATCTGCATGTCTGCGGTACCGTTAAAAGTCCAGTCGGCAATTACTCCATCACCCTAGACGACACAGGCTTTACTGTGAGCGGAGATTTACTGAAGGCTAGTCCTAGCCCAGGGTCTTATCAGGAATGGGTTTATTTCGGCTTCAAAGATGTAGCTAATTAATCTAAACATCACCCGAATTAGCAACCCTCTGCCTCGAGACTACCTTCGTGTTCTCAATACCAATCACGGTCATATCGTCTGCTACTGTCGAAGCGGCGGAATCCCCCCGATCGCTCCGGTCACTGCGGAAATCGCCAATCCTATGCACAAGCTCACCTACCGGGCTCTTCCAGTGATCACCTAGGAACAACTGCAGCCGCCGAGTTCCCTTTGGGAAGGCGAGCTCCGCCACTAAATAGAAGCAGGCGGTCTCCGGCGCCAAATTTGTGCTGCACACACTCGACCTCAAAGGCTGCCGCAATCCCAATGGGATTGGTGGGACGGAAATTGGTTTCGAAAGTGGATTCAGAATCTCGCCCCTTGCGGATCGGAATTGGCGGCGGGAGACCGCAGCAAATGCAGCTTAACTCACCATTGGCGGACAAGGTGACGCCGACCAGACTGGCCACGTGATCGCCCTTGCTGATCGCGTACCTGATGCAGTCGCGTGTTCAAGCGACGACGAACTGCCGAGCTGTGCCTGGGGTAGACTTTTGGATAGCTCACTCAACGGTGTCTGGATAGACTGCAGATCCGCGCAAAGGTATGCCAGCTCGAGAACACCATCCCTGATCGCTACGAGATCGAGTTTAATTAATTGTTCAGACACTAATGTTGAAAAAAACTTTTAGTTTTGAAGATCCTGGCAGGTTCACTGGTTAAGTTAAATATGTATATTTAATCCCTAAGAATTGGACACAAAGGCCCTTAACTCCGGTGTAAGGAACTATTAACAAACCGATGAAACTCGAACACTGCTTGTCCAACTAAATTAAATTACATCAGATATCTCACTTAGCCACAGTCTTGTTGAAAACTTCACCGCGGTCGTCGCCCGCCAGAGCCTCGTCGAGGCCCTCCTGATCGACTAATTCCATGCTAATATTCATCCATAGATTCTGGGTGATGAGACCAGTGATCAGGCCTAAAAAGAATCTCTTTTGCGTCTCACGCAAAAACTTGGTGGTGGCGTTCATTGCTCCAGTGGTTGCCTCATCCGGCGCATTGGCAACCATCTTAATCATCCGGTCAAACCTACTTTCCAACTCCAGCCGAATCATTGAGATCGGACTTACACTCAAACCAACCTTCATTGTGTTGAAGGTTAAGCTTTCCACTGGATCAATCCCCGCAAAACCCGTTGATTTCGTCACCCACTCCATAGCATGAGGAAAAGTCTGGCTCATCCGCGGTGGCTTGTGCGCTACGTCGTAGCTGTTCATCTTCATCGATATTGTACCGCTGTACTTTTTACCCTTTGACGTGGCAACCGTATTTACCGAGGTATTCAGTTTACCAAGTGTTTCTTTTGTACCGGTCAATATTGCTGGGGCGATCGGCCGCGGAGGATTAAAGGTCATGCTCCCCGAAGTTGCCAGAGCGATAGTGTCGCCAATTTTTACTACTGGCAGACTATCTCCTGCAGCGGCAGGAGGCTGTGACATAACACCTAGTGCCTTCGTTAAGTCCATCGTGCCCATATCGCCGCAATCCAGCGCCTTTAGCGAGCTTAGGGAAAGTAATTTGGTAATGTCACCTGCCCCTAAAGCTTCAGTCTTTCCGTGGATATCGACAGTGATATCGCCTTCACAAGGCGCCAAATGGACCAGACCGAAGATGCCGAATGGTCCGCCCCGACCATCGATTTTCAAAGTCACGTGGTACTTAGCTTTAAGTAGATCGCCGAGGTCCTTCGGAAGCTCGAGCTTGGGGGCTTCCTGATTGTCTTCGGCCTCAACTGTCGGCACAACATCGTCAGTCACTACCGCGAGTTTTGGTTGCGATAACCCTGAACGAAGTGGGCTAATTTCTGTAGCCTGACCGCAATTCATCAACGCGAAAGAAGCCAAGGCTATGACCACTGGATGCGCAAGCTTTGCATGAATCTCATCGTTTATACTCTTGTGATTCCCCATCAGATAACCCTCCCCAACGATGCTTGGCCTGCTTGCCTGCTGTGTAAACTCCTGATCGGCCAACTGCGCTAAAAACTTTAGCGAAAGATTCAAAAATTGCGATTTTCTTTACGCATAAAACCATTTTTCATCTAACCGGACGTTGCGACTGGAAAATTCAGGAAGGCAAAAAAGGGAAGCTGTTTGGCAAAAAATGGAGATCGTCAGGAGCAAATCCAAAAGGATCTAACAACATCACGAAAAGACTGATGTTTATATAAATCTCTAAAGTTGTTCGACAAGTAAACCGAAACGATACTTAATAGTGGACCCTTGACGCGCACTCAAACTCAGCTTTCTTGCGACTAATCGCAAAAGCAGGAGACTAGGCCGATGCAATGTCCACGTCAGAAACAAAGAACACATTTGAGTTTGTTGGTTGCACTCGCTTCTACGACTTCTGCGGTAGGATTGGGGTCCTGTACTAACGAAGCGTCATTTTCTGGACCCACGAAAGTGGCAACCGCTAGCCAGAATTCAGCAACGGCAAGGGTAACGCCGACGGGCTCGATATCTACCGCATCAGTAGAACCAGCATCTGTGACACTAACGAGTGCGGCTACCGAGGTAGAATCAAAATTCGATCCAATAGTGATCACTGCAACTTTCAGCAAACCAGTGACTGGACTAACGCCAGATCTATTTGCTGTGACAAACGGAACTATCACCGACCTCAAGACAGTCGCTCCCGACACCTACACTTTCACGTTTACACCGACAGCACCTGGACCTTACAGCGTCAAATTGCCGGCGACCGAGGTAGGTAGCAACGGAGGTATCGGCAATAAGGAGTCCAATCCCATCGAAGGCAGTCACTCGTATCGGCAGTCGAATGCAAGTTTGCAGCTGACTACCTCACAAACACAGAATTCGATTTGGGTAGTGACTAAGGAAGGCACCGGGGCGAAGATTGTGCTGGATGCTGCAAATAAATACCCGATGACAAAATTTATTGGTGCCGGGGTCGGTAAATTATCGAACGGTGGCATCAGTGGTCACCGTACCTTCGTATCTCAGTATGGACTATTTATTGGGACGACCAACGGATCCCTCGGTGTGAACGCTACACCCGACGGTGGTAAGATTTTCTTCATGCCGAAAAACTTTACCGAAGGGAGCTCGGCTCAGCTTGCCGCTAACTTGAATACGTTGGGCGCTAATACTAGCATCGGCGCGGATATGCGTATCTGCGTCATGGTCTACAGCTTAAATGGTCAAGAATATTTGGGCGCTGCCTACAATGGCGGAGCCAGTAATTCCGCCCTGTTCTATTCGGCGCCAATCGACTCCAGCAAGCCAGGGTTTGTCGACACAACCAAAGCGAAAGTACTTAAGCCAGACATTTCCGGATCATGGGGCTATAGCTGCTATTTCGATGCTAAACGAAATTACTTTTATTCAAGATTTGGAAACACTGTTGGTGTCGATCTCAACACCGGCGCCGACACGGGGATTCTTAAAACTATTGCCGCCCCAAATTCTGGCTTCAGCATGAAGGGTCCGGGAGGGATGTTATTCGATCTGATTTCAGCAAATCAGTCCTACGCTATAGCGGGCTCTACCGAGGGCAGCCTATTATCAGCCGGCCCTGGGGTATACACAATGGCGGCCGAGCCAGTTTCTGGTACGGCTATCGTGTCCACATACACAGCACGGTCGCTTTTTGTCATGAGCGATAAATGCTTCAAGTCCATACCGGATTGCTCTGAAGCCAAGGACAGCGGAAAGGCCGATGTAGCCGCATACGATACCAGCGGCGTCGGCTATATTGGCCCACTAAGCTCACTTAATGACGGACGCGTCATCGGACTGCAGCGAGGAGCCAAATCTAAGGTCTTCCTGATCGCATTAGTCGATCCTAAGGACATTACGAAGGGCCTAAAAATAGACCTAATTCAAGATAATATTGATGGCGATTTGTATATGTACACGGACTTCACCGGATCAGCCAACGTGGCCAAAGGGTCAGTGCAAAACTTTGATCTAACGCAGGCGAGCGAGTTTAAAGCAGGACGTACCTTCAAAACTCTTAAGTTGAGCTGGGAGGCTGCTTCTGGATCAAACCCAGCGTGGGTCGGTTTAAATCTTAGTGTCGCCTGTTTCAAAAAGGGCGACACCGACATCAAGTCAGGCCCCATCGCTAACGTGCCATCTGCTGGGATCGACTTTGATATCTCTCAGGCACCAGGGTGTAAAGGCATATTCGATCAAATTCAAATCTCGGTACAGCCGACTGACGCTAACACGCTGATCTTCAGTAAGACATCCAATTTTAAATTAGCCGGCCAGCAGTAATTAGGACCTTTCTTTCTGAAAAACAGAATCACGGAGAGTATATGAGCACTAACCTAATAAAAATTACAAAGCTGGCAAGACGGTGTCTAGGCATTGGTGGATCGCTGGCCGTACTTTTTGCAGCAGTCGGACTGGCCACTCACGGGTGTGGAGTCAGACAGCCCAAAAAAATTTCCCTACCAGTCGGCGCCTCAGTCATCTTAAAACCACAACCGCTGATCGCCAGCGCCGCCGGAAAGGATCATCCTACATCAAATGTTCGTCTGGTAATCAACCTGGAAGGTAAACTAATCAGCGAAAACGACGACGCTGAACTCTGGGTTTATGAAAAACGCGGCGACACGACTCCGCTGCACAAGTTCAGCACTAGGGATTTGGCCTCGATGTATAAAGATTCCAAATGCACGAGTAAATTAGTCGAACATCTGGATAACGCCCTCAAAGGCGACGCACTTTTTTGCAACGGTGCCTTTGACTTAAACCATGCGGGATTTTTTGTTCTAAAATTGGACGGTGGAAAAAAAGAAGAGGAAGCTACGTCATTTATCACCGATTACTACGATGCTGCGGATGATTTACAATCGATCGTCCTGTTTTTTAGCTAAGTAACCCAGGATACTACCACAAGGCCTCCGATGACCGATTGGGTCATCGGAGGCTCATTAATTTCTACCGTCAAACCGCCAACCAGAAAACAAAGTACACAAGACCGAAGTAACGCCGAAAAAATCACTTCGCTTTTCAGTGACTTGCACCATAACACAAGCTATCTTTGTTTACAAAGTAAACACATTACTGTTGTGACTATCAAGACTTCCAGGGAAAATTCCGATATGCTGAGGTAAGGAGCAACTATATGGAACGTCCTCAACTTAATAAACACAACAACTTGGCGAGCTACTTTCGGGCGATGGCCGAATTCCGTCGTCAACTTGATCCGAGCTTTTCCGTCGCAAGTGCCAGCCGCGGTGAATACCGCTGCTCTCCAGCCTTGGTGTCGCTAGTACTGAGCGGCAAGCGACACCTAACCCTCGATCGGCTGGGTAGTTTCTGTAACATATTTGGACTTAATCCAAAGGAGCGCCTGCAGGTCAAGATGGTGTTACAGGGTGCAACACCGTCCACAGAGACTCCGGCGGAGGTAAACCTCAAACAAACGGGCCGTCGGCGGCGTGTATCATCGTCGCTGCTAAAGGATTGGCTGAACCCATACGTCAAGGATGCTATTCGACTTGAGTCGGTCCGGCGCACAGGCCTACGAGCGATGTTTATTGAGCTAGCTAATATAGCCAGCGAGAGGCGCATTGAGCGGGCTATTAAATTCCTCCGTCATCATGGCTACATTAAAGTGAACGAGCTAGGCCAACTCGTCGAGTCTGAGCCGCTAGCTGTCGTGCCGGACGCACAGGCCGACAAGCACATAAAGAAATTCCACCATCAGGCCCTAAATATCGCACAACGCGGCCTGACGGAGTTTGACGTTGATGAACGCTTAGCCCAGGCCATGATCCTCCCTCTAGATGCTCATACTTACATTGAAATGGTCGGTATGATTAGGGAGTTCTCCGAACGAATCCAGAAATTTGCCGAAGATCACGCGCAAGTTGACCGACGACTTTACCAGGTCATTGTCCACCTTACACCAACTGGCGGCGCCAAAATCGTCGAACAAAAAACATCCCCGTGAAAGGTCAGCCATATGTTTAGATGTCTTTTTTTATTGTCGATGTTGATCCTGCCAAATTTAATATTTACCCCAGATGCTCATGCCTCAACTTTTATAGGCAACGGTGGCAATCTGCTAGACACGACTCTACGCTCAACCATCAACGCGATCGCTGCGGCCAATGACCGAGCGCGGATGGCTGGGGATAATCTTTGTGCCTGCAAAGGCAGCTCCAAACAGTGCGGCCAACTGCAAGAGCTCAGTGAACAGCAGGTTGAATTCTGCGCGGGATTTATTCAGGAACATACAGCCGACCTGGGCAAACTACTCAGCCCCAATTCTGGCATTGCCTTCATGTGGATCGAAAAAGGCATCACTGAGCGAGATTCCAAACGCCCTGCTGACGCACTTACGCAAAGACAAAAGAAGAGGATACTGATCGACGAGGAGCGATTCCGTAACCTAACCAGTGCTGATCGCATACAGCTACTTACGCATGAGTATTTCCATCTATTGCAGTGGAATGGCCGCGATATCGTTGATTCTGGCGAGATGGGACCATTTTCGGGTCAGGACGGGGCTCGGCATTTTCTCGATGTACTGGGGGCAGCCTACGTAATCGAAGCCATGCGAGCAGAAGTGATTCCGTTGCAGTCGTCGGACTATAGTTCGCCGTTTTATCACTTCCGCGTCGGCCTTTCGTATGGAACGCAAAATGAATCAGACAGTGTAAAAGCTAGAAGCTTTCTATCAAAAGATACAGACGTAACCAACTTAAGTCTAAGCTACTACAGACGGGCAAGTTCAAACTTCGGTTTAGCCCTTCGTTACCTAAATGAATCGGCCACTAGCAACACCGGAGGCGTGACGGGAAGCATAGAGCGCGAAGTCGGTTACCTAGGGACTGAATGGCGCAGTCTGTTGATCGGGGGAGAGCCCGACAGTTGGTGGTCGCTTGTTTATTACACCGTGATGATTGGCGCGGGTGGCGGAACCATGAAACACAAAATTTCCGACAACTTTAACACCTTTGATGAAGGCACTAAAGGATTCGGAGGCTATTTGGAAGCAAATTTACATGTCCCGCTAAAATTTGGCTTATTTGCCAACATCGGCGCCTCTTTTGAGTACCTTCCTTATCAATTAAAAACGCTCGGAATAAAACAGAAAAAACCAACTACATCGACTCTCTTGGGAGTAAGTTATGGCTTTTAAATTCAACAACCTATGCATGATCGTAGTCACCCTTACCACTGCATTCACTCTAAGTAATTGTGGTGGGTCAAATTCTGCATCATCCCAAAACACTATAGGCTTAGCCGTAAACCAAGATCCACTGACCTATCGATTTTTCATGAATGCTGGAAGCCCTACTTTTTACGGTTATGACACCTATGCGAACCGGATTAACATTGTGAAATCTGGTGACATCCAGGTGCAGACTTCCAACGTACTGTCGGTCCCTGCCAGAACTGATTCTTGGTTTGCCGGACCAGCTGGGAAGTTTTATTTCGCCTTTGAAGGCCGCGAGCTTTTCACCCTGAATCCGACTGACGGAGCTAAAACCAGCATCAAAAAGTTTGCGGGGACTATCAAATCGGTCGCATCTGACACCGATCAAGGACTTTATGCAGTTGTAGACGAATATTTTTCAATCACCCTCATGACCGTGAGCAGCGAGGGTCAAGTACTCAGTCAATGGACCGGCGGTCCGGTACTTGGCCAGGGAGTTGTGGTGGCAGCAGGTGATATTCTTCCCGGTGGCCAACTGCTCGTGGTCAGCGACAAGGCCACAGCTGCGCTGATCGATATCAAAGCCTCGATCGAGAAGAGCACTTGGACTTTTAAGAAACTTGACCTAGCCTTATCAGGGATGAACTGGGTAGCGCCGATTTCTGGACGCGTAGATAGGGCGCTCATCGCTGATGCTAAAGGCATCTACCTGATCGATATACAGGCTGGAACTATACTGGATTCTGTGATTCCGACAGGGACATTTTCGGTTCAAAAATTAGGTAAACCGCATCTTCGCTATTTCGACACACCGAACAACAAGTGGATTTTTGTATCGGGCACCACCGGCGACACACTGCTCAAGCAGGAACTGCCAAATTCTAGTGGCGCTAATTCTCAAAGCGCAATTGAGATGGTATATCTTACTAATGATTATCTCAACGCGATCACCTCAGCTACAAAAGACAAACAGCGGCGAGTTTTGAGTGTGCGATTTTCTGATGCTTTGGTTGGTTTTTCAGAGGACGTGAGAACCGATAGCAAGATTGGTTTCAGCGACGATGCATTCATTAGCTTCGATGCGAGCCCGCTTGGATCGATTGGAATTACGGATCTCCGCACTTCGAGCAAACAATCATTTAAGGGGTTCAATCGGACTCTGTTACAGGAACAGCGCCGTTGAGACTGAGATTTTCGCATGTTAAACTTAGGCTACTTAAGGAGAACTACCGATGAATTTAAGCCCCAACAGTGCGGCATTGGGACTAACAGGTCTGCTTATCACCTCGCTAACAGTGGGCTGCGGTATGCTACCAAAGGCAGCGAAAACAGACCCTAGCAACTCAACGGCACAAGGTCAGCAGGGTCAGGGACTACCGCTGGAGACCAGTTTGCTGGTTGCCGATGATCTTAAGGCAACTGAAGGGTATACACTTTCGACAATCTCAAAGTCTGGAATCATAAAAAATTTAAACAAAGAATCTGCGCTATATAATCAACAGCCACAATCAAAAACGCCTGCGACAGAACCGACTAGCGACGACAAAGTAGACTGTTTTTCGACTAAGGACCTTACTGTCGAGGCGAACAAGACATCGGTGAAAATATTCATTTCTGTGGACGGTACCGACTGTTATAAAAAAAAATACAGCAAACCGGGTACTGACCTTGTTAGTGTAAAGGCGACA
>CAIWTN010000221.1 GCA_903915625.1 uncultured Pseudomonadota bacterium
GGTAGTCGCGGCGGCTACGGCGGCGGCGGCGGCGGTGGCGGCGGACGCTGGTAAAAAGTAGTTCAACTCTCATTGAGTTGAACGCAGTACAGGCAGCATCCTTTTTGGATGCTGCCTGTTCCTTTTTAGGGGCATTTCCTTACTAAGAAGAATCCCAGCTTTATCCTCCTGCGTTAAAACTGGGTCCAAGATCAAAAATCATTGTTCACCTGCGTCACTCTGCACCACACTCCACGACCCAAAAGAACCGACCAGCCGCCTTTAGACCAGGCGTATCTAACAATGTAGATGGGCTATAAGACTTCTCTACGATGCGGTAATTTTTATTGCCGCAAGCTTTCTCGGCGGCGACATCAAAGCTTGGATCGTAAAGATCACGAGTCGCGTCTAGACCACCGGTATGAAACGCTAACGTATGAAGCTTACCGTTAACCTTTACGTCCTCGGCTGGAAAAGCGGGCGCTAACATAGTACAGGCTGATGAAGTCATAACAAGCAAAACTAAATTTCTCATTTCGTCTCCTTTAGGGATACCAAGCCCGACATGCCAACCTGGCTCCGGCTGCACCAGCGGCCCCACCGAGTGCCGCTGTCCATGGTCCACCGTATGAACCAATTGCTGCCAACGCTCCAACGACAAAAATTGCACAGTCTTCGAAATTACCATTTTCGCCACGCTCCGCGTGGTATTGAGCAGAAGCCTTATCCGACAATTCCGCCAAAGCGACCGCGGGATCTAGACTAGACACAGAGTCACTCAACTTCTTCATTTCATCGGAGATGCCGGTACCGGCACGTTCCAGCTCCCGACCGATATCCCGACCTAAATCACGTGGATTCCAATTGTATGTATGCAGACCTAGCTCGCCGAGGTCAGCTGCCCCTCGATTAACATCTGTCGATTCTGCTTGCCACCCCCCATACTCTTCAGCAGCGTTAACCGTATTGGCTAACGACACTAAACTTAAAACAGTTGCTACGAGAACTCTCTGCATTCTTGGTCTCCAGATAAAAAAATTGAAAAATTTACAGGCGTCTTGTCGCTTCCGATCACCGCTACTGCAACTGTTATGCCAGCTAATCAAAGTCATTTTTTATGAAAATTCATAAAATTAATCACCAATTTTATACCGCGATTACTAAACTAATTTGTTTTTTCGTCTGACTGGCCATATTGCGGCCAGTTGGCCTAATTTTCGCCCACTCTTCATCAAAAAAATCGCTGCAATTAAATCTGTCTAAACAACATCACGCCACTTAGGCGCACACCTCAGGCATATTCAGCTGCAATTCCAAAGCGCAGCGCCAAATCAGTGAAACTCGTCGGTTCCTTGCTAATCACATGGTCAAACGCCGCCGTGTGTTCGAGACGTCCGTCATCATAATCCGTGGCCAACAGCACGCGGGTGTGACACGCCCGACTCTTCACTGCCTTGCCAACATCCAGACCATCGTACTGATTGCTATTATCGAAGTGAAAGTCGGTGACCACAAAGTCCAGGTTATGGACTAGTCCTGGATCCTCATCCATCGCTTTAAATAATTCCTCTGGGCTAACAAACCCGAGGACTAAAGCATCGCTACTAAGACTATCCATCCATGCTTCGAGCATAAAAATATTGTCTTCCACAACGGCAACCGATGGCATGAGACTTTCAACCTGCAAAGGCGCCAGATGATGACGAGGATGATCTTTAAGACAATCACTTAGGTCAGAAAAATCTGTGACTAACTGAGAACTATGCGGCGGTATCGCTATGTCCGGCGACGTGTCCAAAACGTGGGCCTTTGGCAACGTCAAATGAAACTCCACAAAACCGTTTGGATGGTCCAGATTCTGGGCCGATCTACAATAAATCTCACCTCCGTGAGCCAGCACCACCTTCTTGGCTATGGCCAAGCCAAGACCGGTGCCACCTTCTTTGCCTCTGCTGAAGTATGCTTCGAATATTCTGTTTAGATCTGCAGCCGGAATCAGCGATCCGGAATTACCAATACAAAACTCAATGTGGTGGGGCCTATCAATCGTCTCAAGCCACAGGGCAGCACTACCACTTATAGCCTGGAGCGCATTGCAGATAATATTGGAGAAGACCCTCCCTACTCTACCTGTGTCTACAGCCACCATATGACGATGGTCGAGCCGGACCTCTAGCTGAACGTCATTTTTCGGAAATTGTCTAAATGCATTGGTCACGGCCTCCTCAATTAATTTGGCTGGACTCGCATCTTGCGTGACCAAATTTGCCGATGGTGAGCGGACCTCTAAAAGATCGGCAAGCATTCCATTGACAGCATCTAAAGACCTATCAATCTCAGGACCCACTCTTGCAGCTATGTCTCTGTAGCTCGCCGCATCATTTACCCGTGCCAACATCCCAAGGTACGCTTTGAGCATAGAAAAAGGCTTGCGCACATCATGAGCAACCATCGCCGTGGTGTCAGCAATGGCCTGATAGACCAATGCATCAGCCAAAGATACCTGCAGAGCCTGAATCCTTTCGATGTGATGTGCACTAGTATCAGTTAAAATTTTGACCTCTGATACAAGATGCCCAGCATACGGCTCAATCACCACGGGCTGTCCAAGTGACAAATGCTCTGCCGCCGCTCCTAGCTGCTTTGCCAAACCGTTAAGCGGACCAACAAGTCGCCTTTCAAAGGTCCGAGTTGTTAGATACGCGACGATGATGGCTGCGAGCACAAATACAACCATCCTGCCGAGAAGAGCGGCGAGAATGTCAGCATCCACGGCCTTATCTACAGTCCACGTTACAAGCGAAAGATAGTGACGATGACTAGCATCGTAAAATAGCGCCGAATGCTCAACTGAGCATTTAGATAGGCCAAGAACGGCGAGCCAAGTTAATGGAACATTCTTACAGGCCGATCCTTCTGACGGAGATACGCCACTCATCTGCCGCGCAAATGGTGGACTTATATCCAGCGCTAAACCATGTCCCAGCAAAAGTCTAAACTGCCTGATACCAATGATTTTCGAAAGATCCTGCAAGGCAATTCGAATTTCCTTTGCCTCACCCCGAAGAAGCTCGCTACGAAAGCGCGCCATGGTGGCGTCCACCATGGCGACACGGTAGTTAGCGTCCTGCTCCCACTTAGACAAAAGACTTTGCCGAGCAAATCCACATCCTAGAACTAACCCGATCATCGTAAGAATGATTGCCTGAAACCTAACTAGACCACGCGTCGTATTGATCATAAAGAACCTGTCTGACAATCTCTGACTACAGAGATATCCTGAAACTGTTCACCCAATGTGCGAGATCTGATTGATTCCATGTCCACACATGGATTCGCTAGATAACTCATGCGCTGAAAGGTTAGCGGAATCAAATAAGGATCATCCCCCACTCTTGCCTCTAACATATTAATTTTCGCGGCACGTTCCTGGTCGCTGGCGCTGCGTTCGATAGCATCAATATCCTGGTCATATCTGGCAGTTGATTTCGGAGTAAAATTTAAAAGAGACTTTGATCCGTAGAAATTGCGCAAGTTAAGCTCGGGCGCAATCGTCAGCCCAAACGACGCGACAGCAGCATCAAATGTTCGACTCTGAAAGCGAGCAATGAACTCTGACTTGGCAAGTCGCCTTGCGCGCACTTGCAGTCCAAAGGTTCGTAAAGACCGACGGAGTTCAGCGAGGAAGGCCTGACCCACCTGACCTTCAATATAAATCAGCTCGACGACAGAATGTAAATTTGCCGTTTTTACGCATCTGACAGTAGCATCCGAAGCATCCGGAAGAGTTCCTGCAGTTTGTGGTGGCACTACACCAAAGGCCGGGCTCATCATGGTCTCAACATTATTTGATATAGTGGCGATCAAAGAGCGACGGTCCACAGAGCGGCTGAGACACTTGCGCATCGAACGACTTAGTGTACCGGCCAGCTTATCTCCTAAGGCCAAAAACCAAAGTCTTGAATACCCCAACGACTCAACCACAGACTCACGAGATACTGCCTCCATCGCCGCCCGCCTCGGCACAACATCGACCAGACCAGCCGAAAATGCCTGTTCTGCCTCTCGCATGTGCTCGTACAGCTTGAAATACACGTGATCTGGGCTAAGTGCTTTTAGGAGCGGATGGCCAGTGACTTTCTCCAGCATAGGCAGTCCATCTGGCGCGCCATCAGCACTGAGACGGTATGGGCCTAGTCCTACAGTCGTCGACAGTTCTGTACCTTGACTTGCAGGTAATATGGAGGCCTCTAGTCCAGCAAGTGCAGGTAAAAATGCACTCGATGAATGCCTGAGAACGACTTCGAAAACATCCTCGGATAAGCAAGAAATCTTGCTGATGTTATGGCTCCAGCTAAATTGAGTCCCCGATTTAAGAAGACGCTGAAAAGTCGCCAGTACATCCCCGCACTCTAGCTTCATGCCACTGTGAAATTCGAGCCCACGATCAAGATTAAACGTGTAAGTGCGGCCGCTGGAACTTACGCTCCAGGAGGAAGCGACACCCGAATATAGATTTCCCTGATAATCCTCAGACACCAGCCCCATGTGTACCGAAGTCAGAATGGTAAATGTACTCACGTCAGCGTACTGAAATACACTGAGCTTCTCTGGCAGCGATGATAGAGCAAATCGAATGTCGCGCGATGTCAGTGAAGCCTGGGAAGAGACGGGTCCATTGGCAGCAACTTTTCTAGAAAAGAAAACTAGCGTCACAGCACAACCGACCAGGATGCAAACGATAGCTGACTTGCACGATAAATATTTAGCCATGAGTCACTCCTGAAATAAACCTAGCTGCATCCACTTGCAAAAAAGACTGGCCAATCGGCCAGTAATTTCCCCAGTGCAATTAGCGAGCCACTTTTACTCAATGAAATGACAAGGTTTTTCGCCTACGAACAGAGTTACTCGGTAAACTTTTGGAACCCCGAAGGTAGCAAAAGTGGACCGAGCGGCAAGCCGTTGGCTACTACTATTAAGATGCTAAAATCCTAGCGGCCGGAAACGCGGCAGCTTTTGTTATTCTCGTAACCCCAACCGTCTCCGTCTGGATCACTGGCAGCCGACGAGCATGTAGGATAGCCAGATTGCTGTTGCTGCTGTTGCTGCTGTTGCTGCTGAAATTGTGACGGTGCAGAATTCTGCCTCTGAGATGCGGACCCGTAGAACACATCATTCCAGCTGCGTGTTGCAGCGTTATTGATGCCAAACCTAGCGCGGATATCACCGCGCTCATAGATATTCTTCATATCGTTTACGTAGCTAGGCACATTACCAGTGTTATAACCAAGGTGTTTTCGGACACCGGTATAAAGACTACCGTCACTAGAGTGATGCTGACAGTCTTTGCCATTGCTTGCCTTACAACCGATATTGCGTAGTCCAGTCAGCACATTGCATGAATATCCGGCCGGACTTTGCTCGGCGGGATTGCACCGAAGGCCAACGGCCTGAGCATCCATCCTGCGACTTTGCGTCAGACCACAGCAAGGATCACCGGGGTTGCCCCAAGCTTCGCAGTATTTCCTGGCATTCCAAGACGACTCGCGCACAGTTGACCCAGCCATGATCAAGTAGCACTCTTCCACGGTTAGGCCGAGATCTCTTGCGCCGCGTGGATCATCGCAAGCAGATTTAATTGCATCTAAGGTGTCATTGGATAGATTACCAACTCCCCACGAAGCACCGTCAGCTTTCACATCTGAATCCTGACGAGTCGTCTTACAACCGCTCAGTGCCACAATCACCATCACCAAGATTTGTTTAGAGGCTAGTCGCATAAGGATCCCATGACAAAATTTAGGGAACAAAATCGCCAACGAAAGAGCTATCGGCAAAAGTTTCCCAAACTCAAATCACAGGTCTAACAGTTAAAAATTGTGAAATTATCAGTTCCTAAAACTACCACTCGCACTGATAGTCATCGTCTGCCGGAAGACCACTTTTCGGTCGGTTGCTCAGCCTCCGGCGAAGACGTATAATATTATAAACATTAGATTTTTTAAGAGTCGAGTCTAAGGCAGAAGTCATTTCTTCATACGCTAAGCCATGGCTGCGAACATCTCATGCTTAATTCATTCATACGCTTTTCTCTTCGGCATCGGTTCACCGTCTTACTTGGCGTATGCGGACTGGTTCTCTATGGTCTATGGATCATCACAAAGCTGCCGGTAGACGTCTTTCCCAATCTCAATCGGCCGACTGTCACTATACTTTCGGAAGCGCACGGGCTAGCTCCAGAAGAAGTCGAAACGTTAGTAACCCTACCGATCGAGACCACGCTCAACGGAACCCCAGGGGTACTGCGCATCAGGTCCTCGAGCGGCATCGGTATCTCCATCGTCCATGTAGAATTTGATTGGGATACCGAAATATTTCGAAACCGGCAATTAATTGCAGAACGGCTACAGCTGCTGCAAGGGCGACTGCCAAAACTTGTCCAACCGATGATGGGCCCGGTCACATCAATCATGGGCGAGATTGAATTCGTCGGCCTCACCAGCTCAGATGGTGCTCAATCACCTATGGATCTGCGCACACTCGCCGATTGGACGATACGCCCCCGACTCATGACGATACCTGGCATCAGTCAGGTGGTGGTGATGGGCGGTGAGGTCAAACAATATCAAATCCTAGTGTCCACAGAGCGTCTGCAAAAGCGGGCTGTCTCGCTGGAGGAGTTGCAGCACGCCCTCGCTGAGATCAGTGAAAATACCACTGGAGGATTCATCGATCTGGACGGCAAGGAATATCTCATCCGACCTCTGGCAAGAGTCTCCAACATAGCAGACATAGAAAACTCATTAGTAGGCATGCACTTCGGACAACCGGTACTGGTCAAGGATGTAGCCGAGGTTCGAATAGGCGCTAAGAGTAAGCGGGGAGAAGCATCGATTAATGCGCGTCCCTCAGTGATCCTCACCATTCAAAAACAACCCAATGCCAGCACTATCGACCTGACTAGACAAATAGACAAGGACCTCGCGGAAATACAAAAAACACTACCTAAAGGCGTACATATCGAGGGAGAGCTATTCAAACAGGCTAACTTCATCGAGTCTTCGATTGCGAATGTACAGGGAGCATTGCGGGACGGCATCGGCATCGTCGCCTTAGTCTTATTCTTTTTTCTGCTCAATTTACGCACCACATCCATTACTCTTGTGGTCATCCCGCTGTCACTACTCATCACAGCCATTGTCTTCCACTTCCTTGGTCTTGGCGTTAACACCATGACACTGGGTGGTCTCGCTATAGCCATTGGCGAACTGGTCGATGATGCCATAGTCGACGTGGAAAATGTCTTTCGTCGGCTGAAAGAAAATCGTCGTGCAGGATCGCCGCTATCACCGCTAAAAGTGATTTATGAGGCATCCAGCGAGGTCCGCAACTCGATTGTATTCTCTACCATCATTGTAGTACTGGTATTCATACCAATGTTCGCTCTTGGTGGTATTGAAGGACGACTATTCGTGCCACTGGGCATTGCCTATATCATTTCAATATTGGCTTCCCTCGTCGTTTCCATCAGCGTTACCCCAGTGCTGTGTTCCTACATTTTACCAAAATCCAAAGCGATGGATGATCAGTCTGACGGGGCTCTAGTTCGGACTCTTAAAGCTGTCGCGATGCGGTGCCTTAATGCGGCATTACCCAGGCCTAAAGCCGTCATTTGCATCTGTCTCCTTTTGTTAACTGGAGCCTTGGCGCTACTGCCATCAATGGGCCGAAATTTTCTCCCCGATTTTAATGAGGGTACGGCCACAATTGGCGTTGCAGCGGCACCAGGAATATCTCTTGCGGCATCTGATGCATTAGGCACAAGCATGGAAAAAGCTATGCTTTCGATACCAGAGGTAAAGTCCACGGTCAGACGTACCGGGCGTGCCGAAATGGATGAACATGCCGAGGGTGTACACTGGAGCGAAATCGACGTCGACTTCAAGCCTGGAGGCAGACCCAGATCCGCTGTCATCAAAGAATTACGCGAAAAAATCGAGGCTGTCGGCGATGTCTACGTAAATGTGGGCCAGCCAATTAGTCATAGGCTGGACCATTTGCTCTCCGGCGTCAGGGCACAGATTGCCATCAAAGTTTTCGGACCGGATCTGAGTGAGCTGCGCCGCTTAGGCGGAGAAATCCAAGACGTCATGAAAGATATCCCCGGCTTAGTCGATCTCCAAACAGAGCCGTTGACTCTGATTCCGCAGATGAAAATTGCTGTAAACCGCGAACAGGCTAACACCTATGGAATTCGTGCTGGCACGCTAGCCGCTGATCTAGAAATCGCCTTACGCGGTGACGTAGTGACTCAGTTTCTTGAGAACCAAAAGATATATGATGTCTTCATGCGTCTGGACGACAAATCTCGCTCAACACCTAAAAGCATTGACTCGACTGTAGTAAAAATCCTCCCCAGTGGTCAGAGCATTCGCGTTGGTGATGTCGCGCAAGTATACCAAGGCACCGGACCAAACATGATCAATCGCGAAGATAT
Source organism: uncultured Pseudomonadota bacterium (assembly GCA_903915625.1). Lineage (GTDB taxonomy): Bacteria > Bdellovibrionota_B > Oligoflexia > Oligoflexales > CAIYRB01 > CAIYRB01. The sequence goes on from CAIWTN010000221.1 coordinate 8,480, forward strand.
GCAACGACGCTTTGTTATTTCTGCTAATTCGCAAAACCGCGACCTCGCTAGCCTAGTCAATGAAATCAACAAAAAGATCAGCAGCAATGTACCGCTTCCAGAAGGCTACTTCATCAAGATGGGCGGTCAATTCGAAAGTCAGCAACAAGCATCTCGACGGATACTGCTTCTAGGTATCTTGTCTCTTTTGGCAATTTTTGTTGTCCTCTATGCCCACTTTGGATCTGCGGTTTTAAGCCTTCAAATTATGCTCAACGTGCCGCTGGCACTGATTGGAAGTATCGTTGCAATATACCTATCCGAACGAACACTCTCGGTAGCAACGCTCATCGCCTTCGTAACTCTATGTGGCATTGCCACGCGCAACGGCATCATGATGATTTCTCACTACCTACACCTCCTGAGTGAAGAGGGGGAACATTTCAGCAAAGAGATGGTCATCCGCGGTTCATTGGAACGACTAGTTCCAGTATTAATGACAGCATCAACAGCCGCACTTGCACTCATCCCTTTACTATTCTCGCGTGGTGAGCCCGGCAAAGAAATCCTCTATCCGGTCGCTGTCGTAATCGTTGGTGGGCTACTATCGTCAACCATCCTTGATCTTATAGTTACGCCGACCGTATTCTTTAGATTCGGTCGAAATGCGGCTCAAAACTACGTAAGACGTAAAGAAAAACCAGAACTTGGAGATTTTCAATGAAATTCGGTCACTTTATTTTTGGCTTAGTCATGTCAGTGAGCTCGCTTGCATATGCGCACGACGAGGGACACGGACCTAAATTAAGCGACGCAGGGAAATACGGTGGCCTCGTTTCACCAGTGATCGATATGAAAGAAGCCGCGAAAGGCGCTCATGCCACGGTTGTATATAAAGCAGAACTAGTACGGACAGCCGATGGAAAAGTGCGTCTTTACCTTTACGACCAGCAGATGACGCCCATCGAAACGAAGTCAGGAGTCACATCAGTCAAAGGTTTCCTTGAAGTCAAAGTGAAGGGTAAATATAAACAGGAACCATTTAGCCTTGCCTTAGAAGGCAAGTCCTTTGTTGGGCTCGCTCCCAAGAGTCCATCCAAACCATTTAATATCGACTTTCACATCAAAGAAGCCGGCCGCGAACTCCTGACGGCCTTTGATAATCTAGACTGAAATAACAGGTAAAAAGACGATGATCCGGACGATAAGAAAGTCCATAATTTTAACGGGGGTCCTAGTCCTGAGCAACCTAGCTCGGGCCGAGATCGTAACTTACGACGACTTACCGCGCCTGGTCCGCAGCAAAAATAGGTTGGTGCAAGCAAGCGCAGCCAATGCCTCCGCAATGGAGGCTAGAAACAGCTACCTCGCACAATCATTTTTGCCCAAAATCTCTGCCACTACTGGAACTCAGCTGTTAGAGACGAACTCGCTCACGTCGCAGCCGTTACAAGCCTATAGGATTGAGAGTTACATAAATGTTTACAACGGTGGACGTGACGAGCTCGAAGAAAAGATACGCGACACCGTGCACCAGGCCGCTACGTTTGAAATCAACCGCGATCTAACGCAGCAACTTCTTGTGGCGAGGCGCCTTTATTGGCGGATCCTATCGATTCAGGAGCTAATTGAACTACAAGAGCAGGCTCTCGCCCGAAATATCGAGCACATTAAAGCGGCAAAGCGAAGAATTGCTGCCGGTGTGGCGACGCGTTCAGACCTCTTACAATTTGAGCTACAGGGCACGGCTTTAACCCAAGATTTAAAGCGCGCGAGGCTAGACCTTGACCTAGCCAAAAATCAGCTGACCATCACTATCGGCGTAAGCAACCACTCTGAAATTCAAATCAAAGGATCTTTAACTCATCCACCGCACCTCGAACTACGAAACTCGCAAGTAAATCCAGCCAATCTCCCAGAAATAGCAGCGCTGAAGAAACGAAAGAATGCTCTCGAACTAGAGGCCGAGAAGTTCAATACAGCTTGGGCTCCACAATTAGATGTCTATTCCGACTTCGGTCAGCCCACCTACATTGACCGCGATGGTCGGGTGGGCAGCGAGAGAGTCGAATGGTTTGTAGGACTGAGGGTTAAGCTCGATTTATCTGATTCGGTGACTGATAAAAAAGACGCGACTGCTAAGCTACTGCTTGCCCAAGCGGCAGACCTCAGGGCCGATAATCAATTACAGCAAGTGCAAGCACTCCAACATGAATTGCAACACGAGCTACCGCTCCAGCACGAACTATTGCACGATGCGGATACGACTTCGATGCAAGCTGAGCAGCTGATGAAGCTCACCATGGACGAATACAATCGTGGGGTTAAAAACGGCACCGAACTTTTAGCCGCAGCTCAGCAACTTCTATCGGTACAAAAGCGAGGCATAGAGCAACGCAGGGACTACTACATAACCCGGTCAGAACTGCTGTCACTTCTGGGGAATTAGCCACCTCCTCAGGGCGAATACCCCCCTCTTAATTTTGGGCTAGTTCTTGCACAGGTATCGTAGCGGTGAATGTCTCACCGTGTAGGCTACCGATTCACAAAGCTTTGCCAGCGGGCGTGACGGTGAACTTCTGACAGGTGTCAAATCCCTCGACACCTCCACCACTCGATTCAGGAGTATCTTTCATGGACCAAAAAATTATCAACATCAACACCGAGGCTCTCAAAGAGAAGGCAACAAATGCAGCAAAATCTGCGGCTTCAGTCGCCCGTGAACGGGTATCTGTGGCAGCAGACTTCATCAACAGCAAGACTAAAGATGTGCGAGGCAAAGCGTTGGGATCGATCCTAAACAAAGGCATCGCTATTTCAGAACGTCAGCTCAAAACACTTAAAGATGTGAAATCAAAACTAAGCTAAGTCGCTCTATAAACAAATTCTGACAAAAAAACAGAGACCGTCGGCTGGCAGACGGTCTCTTTGTTTTGCGGACTTTGAATCTTAATTTAAGGTAACCGTCGACACGACTTCGAGCACTTGAGGGCTCGAGCTACCCAAACCACCAGCAGGAACTGTCACATTCAGCTCTGCAGGCCAAATCTCTTGCAGAATCCTCAGACCTTGCGCCTTCGCTGCTTGCACTTTGCTGCCGTCAAATGGCGGCAGCGCAGTACCTGTGATGGCAATCGTGTCGATTTGATCGATGCCGATGAATTTCAGAATATCTTCTAGATAACGGCTACCGTGGTTTAGTGTCAGGGCGGGACCTTCATTAAAGTCACCACCACTTGCTTGGACGATGACCAATTTGCGCCCACTGTCGCGCATTAGACCGATTGGACCAGTAGCCGTGTAGCGAAAGGTCTTACCAGGTACTACGATGTTGTCGATGTATGCCTTCAACATCGGCGGCACGCCGAAATTCCAAAGCGGTGTAGCGATGAGGTAGTGATCATGCGCCAAGAATTGATCGACTTCTTTGATGACCTCAGCAAACGCCGCGGCTTCCGCCGGAGCTAGTTCTTGCTGCTGCTGAAGCTTACGCAGTGCCGCCAAGTAATCTGCATTCAGGACGAACGGTGGGTCCTGGTAAAGGTCACGAATAGTAACCACAGTGTCAGGTTGGGTGCGGCGCAGCTCTTCGATCATAAAATCAGCTACTTGCCGGCTTGATGAGTATTCGGCTGGATTAGGGCTACCGATTATATAAAGAACTTTAGTCATAAAGATGCTCCGTTACCTTAAAGTTGAACCGATAAATGGCGATAGGATGAATGCTCATCCTGAATCAAGGGGCTCACCAGGTCAGTGAGCGCGTTGACTGAAGACGCCTTTAGCACGGCAGGCAACGGGAAGGCAAACTGCAAGCCTTTACCTTGTAATACGGCACTCAGACTTATCTATGAGTTCCCCAGCCCACTCGACTACCGAGGGAAGTCGCGGTTGTAGCGCTTGATGGAATCAACAACGATGGTTTCGGCCACATCAGCGTCAAAGAAATCCTCTACAACAACCTTCTTATGCTCAAGGATTTTGTAGTCTTCAAAGAAGCGCCTGATCTCCGCAATCCGATGGGGTGGTAGATCTTTGATCGACTGATAGTAGTTAAACTCTGGATCGTGAACGTGCACCGCGATGATCTTGTCATCGGCTTCACCTTGGTCCACCATCTTCATCACGCCGATCGGCCTGGCGTACATAATCGAAAGTGGTGCTATCGATTCTTGACCCAAAACCAAGACGTCTAACGGATCATGATCATCGCAATAGGTTTGCGGAATGAAACCGTAATTTGCCGGATAGTGCACACTGCTGAACAAAATCCGATCGACTTTGATTAAGCCACTGTCTTTATCGAGTTCGTACTTAACCTTCGAACCCTTGGGCACCTCAATAATCACTGGGAACTGCTTAGGCGCCTCGTTGCCTATGCTTACGTCGTGCCAAGGATTCATCGCATACTCCTTAAACAAATTACCCGCTCAAACTAGGAATGGGGAATTTAACCCCCAACACTCCAACGATTGAGATTAGCTGTCTTTACCGTCTAGGACCTTCAGCAGCTGATTACGGTAGTCAGCAGCAGTGATCAGGCTAGCAAAACTCCACGTTAAATCGCGGGCACCGCGCATGAACCCGGTATGGCGATCAAATTGCTCCGCAATCGAGCCGCCAGATGAAGCGTGGTGCCTAATCCGGGCCAGATACTGATCCCCAGCTAACAGCATCGCCCGCAGCGTCGCTTTAAACTTTGCCTGGGATGGTCGGAGCGCTATGCCTTGCTCGATATCAGCCACTTCAAGCACCGCGGATTCACCATCAACCTTAGGCAGGCTGCGGAAAAACGGCGCATTAGTCTTGTTGATCTCGATATGTCCATTAGCGGCAAAATGAAGAGCCGCACGGTAGTGAACCTCAGCAAGTGCTGCGGTGGCCAAGAACCAACCGTGCCCCTCACTTGCGCCGTTGCCGTCGTAACGATCCTCTGGGTAGCGACCAATACCAGGCGCCAAGCGTATGCCGCCACCATCCGTCGTCCGCTGATTAATAGGATGTATAACGCCAAATACGTTGCTTAACTTTTCTGCAGTGACGAGGACCTGATCATGCCCCGGGCCGAAGAATTCTTGATTTTCGTCTGTGTGCAACGCGGCCAAAACGATCGCGGTGTCTAAGTTGCTGGATTTATAGTCTAAACCGCCACTGCGTTCCAGCGTAGCCTGTAAGTATCCCCGATTACCATCCCAAAAACGCTGTAACTGCACGGTGAGTGCTGCGGCTTGCCGAAAATAAAAATCAGCCGTGTCGGGTTGCCCAATTTGCTGCATCCACTCGGCACCGCGGAGCAGGGCTCGGCGTTGCGCCATGCCGTTGTAGAAATGCTGGCCCTTAATTTCTTCCCACAAATCATAGCCAGAGTCATGCCAGTGATAGGCGGTATAATCTAGGTTGGCGACTAGCGCCTCTTTCATCGCGCGAATGGTGTCGTTGTCGAAAGGTCGCTCTGCGGCGTCTTTTTTCGCGATCTCGAGAAAATGAAGGAAAGTTATAGCACAGAGTGCTGGGCCGTCAGTTTGGGGGCGGCCCCAATCCCGAGAGAACGCGACACCATTTACAAAATACTTGGGCTCACCCAAGTTGGCATAGTGGTTGTGCTGCTCACCGCTCAGACTCGGTGCATCTAGTAGCTGACGAGAAAAATAGGCGTAGTTTTTCATTGCTGCCAGGTAGCGCGATCGCTCACCCGCATCAGCCGTACCCTCGTAGAGTCCAGCGACGGTGTCCATGGTCAGTGCCGCATCACGCGTCCAGTGGTAGTAATAGTCTGGATCAGACTGCGACGGCGAAGCCAACACAGCACCGTTGCCGAGCAAGTTTGACATGAGCCGGGGCTTTACCTGCGAGGTCTCAAACTTGAGCCACTCACCCAGAACGATCTGAGGCTGCTGTTGAGACTTATGCTGCTCGGCACCCAGAGCGGTAAAGCTAAGGGTCAAGTTGGCGAACACTATGGTGGCTGCGATTGCCCACGTCTTGGACATAGTTTCCCTCATTCCGGCCTGACTAGTTCTAAATGTAGGCTAAGGGTGTACCTTAAATTTTAGATTAAAAACAGGAGAATATGCCGCTAGATCGGCACGCTGGCACACCGCCTACCCAGCACCTTACCTAGCTGGATATTACACTCCGTCATTCTGGATTACACTAGATAAGAAATTCCAAGCTTACAGGTACTTACGGCACTTTGAAGGGCCGTCTCGTGGAGGCATCATGAAGGCATCAGTCAAGCGGCGCGGATCCGCCTATAGATTTGCCGGTCCAGTCATGGCCCTGAGCCTAGCCACCAGCTCCCTGTTAACGCCGAGCCCAGCTCTGAGCGCACCATCACCAACCGCAGCGGCCAGATCGGTAAATTGGAAGTTATTCTTCAACCAACTATTCGCCCTGGAGATTCGCAAAGAGATGAGCGGACAGGGGGCTTCTCAGGCAGATATCGAAGCAGCAATCAAACAACATACCGGGTTTACGCCAGGTACGTTCAACGACACCGTCAATAAAGTACTGTCTGCTAATACATCGGCAGAGGCGTTTAACATTCGCCATAAGATCTACGATGATCAGCAAAACTACAGGGCGATCACGGCACCCAACTTTAAAAACAGTATTCCTGCGACCACACAAAATATCCCCGCCATCAAAGATCTACTTGCGACCATCAACCAGAATCGGGAGAGACAGATCGGCCCCGAAGAAAACTTCTTCAACTCCCCTGAAGGGCAAAGCTTCGTCCGCGGGATCACCGCCAGTAATCGCGGCCAAGGCAACCAACAAGTCGCGCTTGTGCTAGTGCCTGGATATGCCGCTCACGTCATCAAATTTGCGATTTTCCCGGAAATATTGGGCGATGCCAACCAGCTGTGGGGTCGCCCAATCAACCGACCAGTGCTTGCCGACAAAGGTCTAGACGTTACTTATGAAGCGCACACGACATTCTACGGCCGTGGTGCAAATGAGCCGCATCCCTTCGACATCTTAACGCCAAGTGGCTGGGAACTAGGCAACACGGTCGGCTTCAACGGGGAAACCGCCGATTTGCTCGCAAACTGGTTGACGTCGCTGCCACCATCCTACGCCAACACTAAATTTATTTTCCTCGGATACAGCAAAGGCGCACCGGCGATTTTCGAGATGCTGCAAAGGCACCCGGAATTAAAATCCCGCACTGCTGGCATCATTACGTTTGCTGGGGTTGTCCAGGGCACCCATATTGCGCGCGTCGGCAGAAAAGAAATAATGGGCACTCTTGGAGCACGCAGTATCGCCGACCTGATCACTAAGATTCGCAGTAAAGGTGGCACAGAGGCCCTGGAATCGATGGCCCCCTTCCTTACCTCCTTTGATTTATCAGCGATCAAACTTCCGAAAGTAAAAGAGGTTCTGAATTCCTATGGCTTCGATGTCTCAGATTTAGATGAGCAGAGCAATCGTATCCTCGATGGTCGCGAGTTACGCGAGGTTGTCGATGGCATTATCGATCTCGAACCATCGACACGCTCACTTTGGAACATGCTGCACTTTGACCGTGACCTATTAGAACCAGGAACTTTCGTGTTTAACCTGTCCGGCGTGACAGATATCAGCACGTTTGCGAGTCGTCGAATCAGCGGTCAACCACTCGGACATCGCACGTCCCTACTCGCACCCATGCTGACCGGCGACAGCAAGATCGATTGGCCCCACTTCAGCCTCGATGCCTGGTTTTTATACTTATCGTCGCAAGGTGGCTTTAAATTGGCACCAGGTGGACTCTACGACACTCAAGTGGACCTACAACATACAAAGACACCTTGGCTTGATGCGAGCCCGCTCTCAGCGTCTCTTACCGAAAGTGAACTACAAACACTTTGGGACAACGCGGAAGTTAGGCAACGCGCGATGGCGAGAGGCGCCCAGACATACGACGACTTCAAGGCAGCGCCCCGAAGCAAACTCATGGATGCCGATGCTGCTAACCAAATTGGCGCGTTCGATCTAGGCGAATATAAAGGACACCACTGGAGCCTCTTTCTACAGGCTTTTAGACCACCTGTGACAACCTCTTCAGAGTTTGCGGTCTGGACCTTTCCCAGGAAGGCGATGATGCGGGCATTACTGCAAACGTTCGCGCTCTATAATATCGCCAGTCAGTATTAAGGGAGAGTCGAATCCATGCGTTTAGCAGCATCCATAGTAGCGTCGTTGAGATTACCTAGTGCGTGTGTTGCCGTGGCCCTTTGTGCGCCAATGATTTCGTGCAAAAAAGGAACACGTTCGTCGAAACTAAGCTCAGCCCTGGAAAACACTTCTGACCTGATTACCGTCAACGGCGGTGTCGTCGATGCGCCTACTGAATGTCGCAATACATTGATCAATGTCCTTTCGAACAGTATCGCTGATGGTTTACTAGCCAACGGCGCCCTCACCGGCTTAGGGACGGATTATCCGACCGGCAAAAAATTAGCTTCCGATAGCGTCTACTTCCAACTGCTGCGCATTGCATCTGTAGTCGATTGGGAGCTTAAACAAGCGGTGGCAGAAGCACTGTCGCAGGGATGCATGCCTCAAGACATCAGCGTCGGTAGCGGCACTTTCGACCAAAATTACGCAGCAGGACTACCGGAAAGATTCCAGTCTGCGACTGCCGCGCTGCGGCGTTCAGAGTCACTATTACCCATATCCATGAATCTACCGACCATTGTCCAAATTGATAACATGGAAAAACCACAAGCCTGGCCGAGTCAATCCACGCTATCACCGGCGCATAGACAGGCTCAAATCTCCGGCACGACCGCCAAGCTGCACTATTCAAGAGAGATGATCTCACAAAATCAAGACATCAAAGAAAAACTGCGTGCTATGCTTGCGGCATTGACTCCTGTCGCCTCGACTTTGACTGCGACCATCCCACCTGCAGGGAGTGGTGACCCCAAGATATATGCTGAGTTTTATCTGCCGCCACTCAGTGAGTTTAGCGCAAAAGACATTAATGATGTGAATACCTGGCAGCTAAGCCGCGGAATAAAAACCATGGCTTTACCGCGAGAAGTCGACGTCAACGTCGCTCGCATTACCCACATCGGCTACCTGGAAAGTGCGGAAGAAGCGCGCGAACCTTTAATTAAATTGCAGCTGTTCAAAGATTTCAAAAAACCCGATCAACTTCAGGTACGGATTATTTTTGGTGAGTTGGATCCTAACGGTGCCGATCAGGGCACTCTCCCGCTCAACTTCACTAACTATAAAAATGCATTTGTTATCTCCTTCTATCCAAACCTGGTCATCGATCCAGACGATAGTAAGATTCTTCGAAATCTGAAGACAGACATTAATACCGTCGCGAATCAGTTCCGCATCGAAGCGCGCATCCATCAAATTACTCTTAACTTAATTCGCGAATCAAAAAAGGACCCGACTAAGCAAGGGATTGACTCGGTGCTCCTGAAGCCGCGTTTTGCGATGAAGGACTCCGATCTATCTTTTAGACTGCATCAGGTGAGTGATAGCCCGGAAGAATCAGCCACTCTAACTCGCGTGGGCTTTATCTGCGCGCCTGCAACAGCTGACGCAAAGCAAAGTTGCTACCGCGATTTCGGTGCTTTCACTGATCTACACAACTACCTAGTCGAAGGTAGCGGCAAGCTCACCACCAAACTTGCACGCAGGACGATGTCAGTCATCAATCTACTGGTGAAGCACAACTCCAGATTTCTGATTAACTGGAATATGGAGGCGATCGAAAAGGCTATGGACACTGAATTTGCCGCCATCGTTTCTGACTTTTTAGAACGTCAGGACGAACGCCGGCACGACATTCGCAGTCGCCTAGAGCAAACCTTCTACACCGAGCCCTAGCCTAGATGGCATGGGTTCCCATTGACTTCTTGAGTGGTTTCACCATTAACATGATAGCTGCACCCGCAGCTAAGCCAAGTACCGTTAACAGGCCAAAAAAGGCCTCTTTCGGCATCATGGTGTAGAGTGCACCGATGTAACCTGACAGAATGTTGCCGAAGAAACTCGACAGGAACCACATTCCCATCATCATCGACACCATACGCGCAGGCGATACCTTGGTGACCAAGGAAAGCCCGATGGGCGACAGATAAAGTTCCCCAACCGTTAAAAGCAGCGTACAGACTACGAGCCACAGTAAGCTGCCCTTGCCGGCACCAACGAGGACAGCACCGGCTGCCATGATGGTGAACGACAGTCCGACAATAGCGCAGCCAATGGCCATTTTTGCCACACTTGACGGTTCCTTACCCGTTTTGGCTTGCCTTAACCAGAACATGTCGAGCAATGGTGCAAAGATAAAAATAAAGAATGGATTGAAGGACTGAAACCATGTCGACGGAATGGTGAAGCCAAAAATCGTCGGCCAAATCGTGTTTTCGTCAGCCCACGACTGCATGGTATTTCCCTGCTGCTCGTAAACAGCCCAGAAAACAATGTTAAGCATGCAGAGCACAAATAGCGCACCGATGCGCTGCCACTCTTCCGATGAAATCTTCTTGGGCTGCTGCTCACTGACAGACGGCGAGTGACCCGACTCAGATTCTGAGGACTGCGTCGCCATCTTCAAATCGGGAGCGAGAAAACGCTGACCACCCATATATATTAACAGGCCAAGGACCATGCCGATGCCGGCTGCAGCAAAGCCATAATGCCAGCCAAACACTGCCGCCAAAGTGCCGCACACTAGGTTGCAGATGAACGCACCTAAATTGATGCCCATATAAAAAATCGTAAAAGCACCATCTCGCCTTGGGTCATCTGCTTCGTATAGGTTACCCACCTGCGTCGAGATGTTGGGCTTGAAGGCACCGTTACCCAGAATCAATAGAAGCAAGGCCAGGAAAAACCAGTTCTCGAATGCCATGACAAAGTGGCCAAGCGCCATCAAAAGGCCACCGAACACCACTGTCTTACGCTGGCCCCAATAGCGATCTGCAATCAGCCCGCCAAGCAGCGGCGTCAAATAGACGAGGCCGGTATACCATCCGTAAATTACTGAAGACTGAGCATGCACGTCACCCGGCAGCAAAGACTGAATCCAGCCCCAACCCAAGACATCGGCTGGGTTCCCAGCGACTTTGTCCGAGCCACCTTGGAGTAGCTGCCGACTGGCGACAAAGAGGTAGTTCACCATGTACAGCTTCAGCAAGCCGCGCATCCCATAGTACGAGAAACGCTCCCACATCTCGGTGAGGAAGAGAACAAAAAGGCCAGCGGGGTGACCGAAGAGGGTGTGTCTACTTCTGGGGCGTGGGGAAGCCGAAACTGCAACTGTCATACATTACCGTCGCTAATCAAGGGTCACTACTCAAAGGTCACTGCTCAAAAAAATCCAAATCGCGCCCAAAGGACTCGCTCAGGCGCCAGAAGCCGAAGAACGAGAGGACAAAACAACTCAGACCGACCGCTACTATGGCACCCATCAGTCCGATGGGGCGGGTCAGAGCTTCAACAGCCAAGGTCAGTATCACAACGGAACCACGAAGGATATTGGGAACCGAGGTCGCCACGGTGGCTCTTAAATTCGTGCCAAATTGCTCGGCCGGAATGGTGACAAACAAGGCCCAGTAACCACAGCACAAACCCAACCCCACGAACACAGCATAGTAAAGTTCCGGACTCGCCTGTTTGATGGAAAGGAAGGCAGCAAACACAGCAAGCATGGTGCAGATCATGATGATGACGGCGCGGCGACGACTACGCCAGCGCTGGCTCAGCAATCCGGCAAGCAAGCAGCCGGTGGACATACCGATGTAAAAATACAAGATGCTGTCCCCAGCAATCACCACCCCAGTGGCACCCAGGGCCCGGCAAATCTCTGGTGAAAACGTCGCCAAAATGCCAATGACAAACCAAATCGGCATACCTAATAGTACACAACGAGCAAACCGCTTAAGTCGCTGAGAGTCGGTAAACAGTGAAGCCCACTGCCCCCGCCTAATCTGCTTCAACTCCATCATGTGCGCAAACATCGCCGTTTCGCCCAGCGGTAGCCGCGCCCCTAAAGCGACCAAGCCCAAAATGCCACCCACTAAATAGCAAGTTTGCCAGTCTGAATGGAGCGACATCACCGCCGCCAAGATAGCGCCGGTGACACCGATGCCTGCCACAAAAGAGGTGCCTAGACCACGGGTTAGGCGGGGCAAAGCCTCGCTCACCATGGTGATTGAAGCTCCCAATTCACCAGCCAGACCCACACCAGCCAAGAAGCGCAAAGCACCGTACCATTCGACATTCGTGACATAGGCATTGGCAATGTTAGCCACTGAATACATGGCAACCGATGCAAACAATACGGTCATCCGACCAATGCGGTCGGCAACTACGCCCCAAAGCAGACCGCCAATCAACATACCCAGCATCTGTAGATTCAGCAGGCGGACTCCAACATCTAGCAGCTCATTCTCGGCGACCCCCAAACTCGTCAGGCTCTGGATCCGAACAACGCTGAATAGAAGCAGGTCGTAAATGTTAACGAAGTTGCCCAATGCCGCAGCGAGAACAGCGCGGTTGAAAACGGTGTCGCGCCAAGATGCGGGTGTCAGATCTGAGTGCGAGGACGTCGTCATGTCATTCATCCAGCATTGTCAGTGACTTAAAGCGAGCCACGACAGCTCGCATCAGACTCCAATTGTCAGTGATCCGGAGCTTAGCGCAGAAAGACTCCATCCGCACCAATTTTACCACCACCGTTCCTGACATAGATCGCGGCGGAATGCGCTCTCACTGCGAATTTGAGTTGGCCGTCCGCCACTACCGCCTCGCGCCCAGTAACGGCGTCGCGATAGGTGCCGGGCCGGACATGGTTTACAACAACCTCCTGGTCGGCATTCGCCGCCAGTGCCACCACGGCATAGCTGCCACTTTCTGCGTCATCCCGCACAAAGGACATGCCACTACCCCACTCGTGCACCTGCGCCATCTGACCTTTTTGCAGAGCTGGGATCTGACGCCTAATCAGATTCAACCGTTTGATATGTCGGGCTAGCGGGTGCGACAGCGACTGCTGCGCTTCCTTACCTTCCAGGTGGTCACCAAAATAGGCACGTCCAGTTTGATCGAGAGTCATACTGCCACCGTCGATGTCCTGTGGACGACCTTTTTGGAACTCGATCTCTTCCCCGTAATAGAGACAAGGGATACCACGGATGGTCCAGAGCAAGTTGTAAACCATGGCAGCCTGCCAAGTCTCACCACCAAAGCGGAACTTAAAGTCATTGTCCGGGCCGACATCGTGGTTCTGAAAAAACGTGACCAACTTGGTGGCATCGCCGTAAATCCAGTCCCAAGCGAGTTGCTGCCCTATACCGGAGAAATTCCCGCGCAAGATGTTGTCACGAAACGTAGAGAACAAAGGAAAATCCAGTACGGAGAAACCAGAGTCTGGTCCTGAGCGGGGGTCTGCCGGTGAGGTCGCGCGCCGGGTGTACCACCAGGGCCTGATCGTCGCCGAGCCATTGTCGTTGCTCAGTTCTTGGCCGAGTCCTGTGCCCTTCACTAGATTTTCGCCAAATACGAAGACGCTCGGCTTATAGGCGCGCCAGTCGTCGATGAATTCCAGTAAATTATCGCGCTCGATATGCTTAGCCGTGTCGACTCTAATGGCATCGACACCCATATCCATATATAGATGCATGGCCTGATTTAGATAGTCTTTAACGTTTTGGTTTTCCGTAGCCAAATCAATGGTGTCGCCGGCCATGTGCTTGCGCTGCAGGGCCTTCGGATTCTCCCAGTCGCCACCCGACATAAATCCGTCTAGATGGTACCAACTGGGATCTAAATGAGCCGGATCGATGCCGAAAAAACGCTGCGGCTGATACCCGGGTCGCGGCACGACCGTTTTGGTAACTGGGTCCGTTAGAGGCACTTCCCCCTCAGGGTCACTCTGCGCCCTTTCGATAAACCAGTCAGGCGCCTTACTATTGTCATTATCCTCGCGGTAGCGACTGCGGTAATCACCGAGATTCCCTTGGTAGGGGCCGTTGCTTATCTTTTTCCCGTCGGCTGTGCGGAAATACTTAATCGGCAGGTGATCGATCCAAACTTGATCGCGAATGCCGTACTGGCTGGAGTGGTTAATCACCACGTCTTGAATCAACTTCATGCCCCGGGCATGAACGGCATCGATCAGATCCTGATAAGTCGCATCAGTGGACTCCAGGCGCGGGTCTATACGATTCCAGTCGTAAGCATGGTAGCCATGATAATCGAGCCCGCTGCGATTTTCCACTGGTGGTGAGATCCAAAGTGCGGTGAAACCAAGCTCTTGGATGTAATCAAGCTTCTGAATGAGACCGCGGAAGTCACCGCGCCAATGGGGATCCCCAAATTTAATCCGGTCACGATTGTAGTAATTATTGGTAGCATCACCGTCGAAAAAGCGTGCCGTTAGCACGAAATAGATCGATTCCTCGCGAAAGTCGACAGCATGCTGGGCTTGCCGCTCAGCCTTTTGTCCGGTAGTCAGAGGGTAGGCACTTGCTACGGAGCTAGAAAGGCTTAAGAGCAATGCAATCTGACTCTTCATTTTGATTCTCGCTGGGTGACGGTACTTGGCCCTTAGTTTTACCCGTCACCTATGTGAAAGTCCAGGGTCCGGGAGCTAAACGTGGCCACACATGAGCAGCAGACTGAAAGGCAAGTCGAGAACCGGACCGACAGGCAGGCTGACGACCCCCCCTTGTTTAGACAGCCAGCATTTGGATGGAACATCCTTGCGACGATACTGATCATCGGGCTTGCGATCGCCGTGACGCTCACGACGCAGCGGAAGTCGCCACCGGTTGTGGCCTTACCGTATAGCGAATTCCTCCAAGCACTCGAAGCGGGCCGCATTGTCAATGTGACGCTCTCGGATCAAATACTGACTGGTGACATGCGAGCGCCAGCTACAACGACAGCTACAGCACCAGATCAATCAGCTCCTATCACGCGATTCACAAGTGTGGCCTTTGACGACCCTGGCCTGGTGCAAAAATTGCACGATAAGCATGTGCAGTTTGAGCGTGAAGTGTCCTCCGGCTCGCTACTCTCTATTTTCTCCTGGGTTCTACCTTTGCTTTTGTTTTACGGCCTCTGGAGCTTTATTTTGCGCCGCGCGGGGAAAGCCCAAGCAGGCCTACTGACCATGACCAAGTCAAAGGCCCGGGTGTATATGGAGAAAGGCATTAAGACCACGTTCGCTGATGTGGCTGGCGTCGATGAAGCTAAAGAAGAACTCAAAGAGGTCGTAAACTTCCTCAAAGAGCCGCAGCGCTATAGTCGCCTCGGTGGTCGCATGCCCAAAGGCGTGCTTCTGGTCGGACCCCCCGGCACTGGCAAGACCCTACTAGCACGCGCAATCGCTGGCGAAGCGAACGTGCCGTTCTTCTCAATAAACGGCTCAGAGTTTGTCGAGATGTACGTCGGCTTAGGTGCAGCACGCGTACGCGATCTCTTTCAAGACACCAAGCGCAGCGCACCATGCATTTTGTTTATCGACGAGATCGATGCACTGGGTAAATCACGAGCATTAGGCGCGGGTGGACTCAGTGCTAACGACGAGAAAGAGCAGACTCTAAATCAATTACTCGCCGAGATGGACGGATTCGATCCGCGCGAAGGTGTCATTTTATTAGCTGCTACAAATCGCCCCGAAATTCTCGACCCGGCCTTGCTGCGCGCAGGACGCTTTGATCGGCAGGTTTTAGTATCACTCCCGGACCAAGCGGGACGTGGGCAAATCCTCCGTGTGCATTTAAAACGCATCAAAATGGCTGCTGCCGTGGATGTGACAAAAATTGCCGCGTTGACAGCAGGCTTCTCTGGCGCTGATCTGGCGAATCTAGCGAACGAAGCTGCGTTGGTGGCGACTAGGCGAGACGGCAACGATGTAACGGAGGACGACTTCACCAGAGCCATTGAACGCATCGTCGCTGGACTAGAGCAGAGATCTAAAATCATGAATCCAGCCGAGAAGCGGCGCGTTGCGTTCCACGAAATGGGCCACGCAACCGTGGCTCTAGCCCTGGGCACCAGCGAAAAGGTACACAAAGTTAGCATTATCCCTCACGGAATTGGCGCTCTTGGCTATACTTTGAGGCGTCCAACCGAGGACCGCTATTTACACGTCAAATCAGAGCTCACCGCCAAGATTGCCGTTCTTTTGGGTGGCCGTGCGGCAGAAGAAGACGCTCTTGGCGAAGTGTCCACTGGCGCAGCCGACGATTTGGCAAAAGCGACAGCTCTCGCTCGCGCCATGATCGTCAATCTTGGCATGAGTGAAAAGATGGGACTGGCTGTTTGCGAAGAGCGACCAGCTCAGCTCCTCTCTCCAACCACACTGGGTCTAAATGGCGGCACCATAAGTAACGCAACCGCGCAGCTGATTGACGAGGAGATCCACCGCATTCTAGACGAGGGATACACCTTGGCGACAAAAGTGATCCGGGAGAACAGTAAATTCCTTCACGCAGGTGCCGATCGCTTACTCGCTATAGAGACCTTGGACGAGACGGAACTTAAGCAACTCAGTGCCGCCTATAGATTGCCGCTGTTAAATGTTGATGAGGGAGTCTAGCTACGTTCGCTACAAACTCAGTATTTTCGGGACGTTTCTGAAAGTGCCTGACCCCAACAGCACAAATCCGCGCACAACGGATTGAAGTAATTATAGTTAAAATAATAATACCCCCAACAAAATCCGTAGCAGGAAGATTCACACCTTGGATCCCAATCAGGACCGTCCCTACTGCCGGGCAATTCACTGGAACACTCACCCGCCCAAGCTAAGCTCGCTGAAAGTACTAGTCCCAATATGATAGTCATTAATTTCATTGGGGGTACTCCAATTAAAGCCCAAGTTAAAGTCACAATTGATCACTAGCACAGCAATTCACGACATAAAAGCTCTGTCACGCACAACCATTGGACCTCAAATTGCATAGATAAATGCGAGTCTTCGCATTCTTCGATGAGGAACGCAGTGATGAGCGGAATCTTCGGAATTTGTAAATTAAATGGAAATCAAATTCAGATTTCGGACATGAAGATCATGGCGTCTTTGCTTAAACATCGCGGCCCTGATGCTGCTGCCTATACCTTGTTAAATAATAACACCGTGGGCTTAGGGCAGAATGATTGCGGCTCGCGATCACATTGGCATCAGGCCAATATACTACAAAAAAGATGCTGAAGAACTAATGTTTGCTTCCGAAGCCAAGGCGATTTTAGCGCTGTCTCGGGTCGAACGCCGAATTTCAAATCAGTATTTAGCGGGAGTCCACGTAGGTACCATTCCTGTAGATGTATGCGCATTCGACGGAATCAAATGCTTAAAACCAGCGCACCTGCTTGTCATCGAAGATACAAAGGTCCTGCCACCAACACCTTATTGGAACTTAAGTTTTACACCAGATTTTACCATGAGCCGCTATGATGCCAGATGAATCGCTTTATTTTAAACGCTTAGACGCATTCATAGGCTTCGCGCTTAGCACGCAAGCCATAAGCCAAATGTTTATCGAGAACCGTCCAGCCACAGACTTATCGTTTCCAATCACCGAACGTCCGAATTACTTTGGTTTTAAAGGGACAAGATCGAGACAGGGATCAGCGATGAGCTCACAGAGTCTTTAAATATTCCAACAACTCATCACGCGCATCCAGATTCACCGAAAAATCAAAACCGCTGAAAAAAATATCTGGATCTTCGTGCCCGCGATTACTGAAACCCGGCCAAGTCGTGTCGAAAGTCACACCAACCGCAGGGTCGATTCCGTAAGCGAAGCCGACCTTAACTTCGTCAAAGTGAGTGCTACCGCGATTAAACTGTGCTGGCCGTTCCTTTGGTATCAGCATGTGATAAAGAGTCGGCACGGATCCATTATGCAAGTATGGAGCACGCGCCCAAATGCCCGTGAGAGGCGGACTTAGATAACCAGGACGATCACTGCGATCAACCAAGATGTCATCATCCGCAACGTTGCATTCTGGGAGATACTTGTTACTACATGCAGCGCGCAATCCGGCAATGAGGCCGCGTCGCGACTCTTTGCTAAGTCCCCTTGCTCTATTTCCATCTACACCGAGGATTTCCAAAGAAATGAATGCCCCAGATTCATGACAACGCTTGCAAGCCTTACTGAAGATTAGTGAGCCACGCTCTGCCTTCTGCAGATCGACATTAAATGGGTAAACAGGTGGCGGCATATTGGCAACAAATTCTGTAGCCATTTGAGCATTCGCAAAATTTACTTTAGCGGGATCGCCAATGACTCCAAGCTCTGCACCAAGATTGCGCATCAATTTTGCGCGGATATTACCATCCCACTGAGCGAGTTCTTTAGCCCCCTGCCCCCATACGTTCATGATGTCGACCATCGGTGGCTGTGGCGGGAGCAGCGTCCCAGCAATACGGACTTGCTCCTGTTGGGTTTTTGAAGCGAAATCTGTTGGGATCAGTAAAGCCAAAACGGTAAATCCGAAAGCATCCAAAGATCCAGGAATGCGTCCATTTACCAGGTGAGCAGCATCTTTGTAGGTATAGCGGCCCAAAATTCGCTGGACCATATCTTCTCGATCGTTGATGGACTTTTTGAGCGCCGCAACGAGAACCTGTGCGTTGACTTCAAAGATTTTTACCTCTTCCGTCTCTCTCGCCAACTGATCTAAGCCGTATAGCCATCCAGGCTGCTTTTGCTTTAAGGCCACAATTAGATTCTCTGCAGTGAGCCTCGGATCGTTGACGGATCGCCAAACTAGGTGACGAAACCCGGCCACATCAATCTGGGTATTTGGGCCTCCAAGAATCGTTTGTTCCCTATCACCCACCTTGATTCGGCCCATGTGGCAGGAAGCACAGCTAAAGCCTAGAGTAGATAGCGCACCACGATTCTCGTCACCCAGATGAAGTTCAAATGGAAAGGCACCCTCTACCCAGTGCATGCCTGTGTATCGTTCAGCCGCAACAGGATTCCATAAGTCAGGCAAAATCGTTGGCAACAGCGCCACTATAAGCGCTGGCATACCATCAAAGCCGACCGGTGTATTTTGGAATGCTTGAGTCGCCGCCCGCTGATCAACAAAATAATGCTCTCTAGCATGCTGCCTTTGCTCTTGTAACTGTGACCAAGATGTAGCCTCCACTGCTGCATCTCGCGTCGAAGACGCCGACTTTAGTGGCCGACAAGAGAAATTCACAAAGACAACGACGGCACCGGAGATACCAAAGAGCAGAGTATTTTGGTAACGCCACGTGCTGCGCCGCTGATTCATAAAAGCCCCATCTCGCAAATCTAGATAGGGCTCAATTATCAACCATCCAATTGACTGAAGTCTAGCTCCGGAGGTACAGGGCCGTCCGTTAGCAAGACTTCTACAGAGTCAATCCGCCCACGGAAGACAAACGGGACAGTGTACGTATCAGTGACGGGTGAACCATAGTCACTGCCAATATCAAAAGTATCACCCAACCCGAATCGCCTTGGAACCGTATGAGTGATGAATCCCTCAGCGACCGAACGCCCGTTGACCGACAGAATTCCCCGCCCAGCCTGTAAACCCGTGCGGACAAATTCAAAGTCGACTTTGACTTGGCCCCGCGGCAGCGTAACTGTGGATTCGATGTCGTACTGGGCTAGACCGAGGTAGTTGTAGGTATAATGCAAACGCCCATCTTTTATGTACAACGAATACCCGCCAAAGCGCCCGCCGCTGGCCACGATCACGCCGTCAATGGCTTGAGCATCAGCGGGAAGATTAAGTGCTGCGACTATCCTGTGCGAGCGATTCTTAACTGGCGGTGATGCTGATTCCGCAATACCCACGTCGCCTTGAGTGTAGTCAAATTTGCTCCTACCGCCGACGATTGCACGCGTTACGGCATCCATTCGGTCCAATGTACGATCATCAAGTGGGTAGACGTTGTATAGCTTAGCTTGGGCGTCGAATAATGCTTTCAGCTCTGCGACTTTCTCCGGGTACTGGCTGGCAAGATCATGGATCTCAGACATATCCTCGTCGAGTTTGAAGAGCTCCCACTTATCCTTAGAAAAGTCGGCATTTGCTGCTCCATGCTCCCACGGGAATCGACCATGAAATGCATCAGCCTTCCATCCATCGTGCCAAATAGATCGATTTCCCAGCATTTCAAAATACTGCACCGCCTTAGGTGCCGGACTTAATGCGTCGGTAAGCGCAGGCGCAAAACTAACACCTTCCAAAGGAGCTTGCGTAACTCCGCCCACTGATGACAGTGCCGTAACTCCAGTCAAATCTAGCAGCGTTGGCATCACATCGACGATATGAGTAAATTGACTGCGCACTCCACCAGCATCTGAAATATGCCCCGGCCACGAGATAATGAGGGGATCATGCACGCCACCTTCATGCGTAGTCTGCTTCCAATAGCGAAACGGAGTATTGCCAGCTAAAGCCCAACCCGCGGGATAGTGATTGTACGTGAATTTGGTGCCTAACTGATCAATGCGCGATAAGTTTGCATCAAGGCTGTCCGGTATACCGTTGAAGAGCAAATTCTCGCTAAAACTACCGTGAAGTCCACCTTCGCCACTGGCACCATTATCGGAGGTCACGATGATAATGGTGTTGTCCAGTTGCCCCTGGCGCTCCAGTTCTGCGAGCACGCGACCAAACTGGGCATCAGCGTGCTCAAGATAGCCCGCGAATATCTCCTGCATCCGCGAGTATAAACGCTTTTCTTTCGTTGGCAGTTTGTCCCACGCCTGGATTACGCTCGGACGCTCGGACAACTCTGCCGAGGCTGGTAATAAACCCATCGCCTTTTGCCTGGCCAGGGTCTCAGTACGAACCTGGTCCCAGCCTTGATCAAACTTTCCCGCGTACTTGGCTGAATACTCAGGCGGAGCATGATGGGGAGCGTGCCCGGCTCCCGTGGCGAAGTATAAGAATAATGGCTGCGCGGAATCCAGTCCCTGTTGCCCCTGCAGCCACTTAATCGCCTGATCGGCTAGATCAGTTGTGAAGTGGTATTTGGGTGACTCAGCTTGTGGCGCAATGAGCGTGGTGTTATCCCAAACCGGCGGCTCCCACTGGCTGACATCTCCAGCCATAAATCCATAAAAACGTTCAAAGCCGACATCTGTCGGCCACTGATCGTGTTTCAGCCTAGGGCCTTGCAGCTGTTCTATCGGGGTGTTGTGCCATTTACCAAAGGCTGCAGTGTGGTAGCCACTCTGCCGCAAGGTCTCGACCAGCGGAAACTTATTCTTCGGAAAGAGGTTATTGTATCCAGGCTGCTGCGTGGCCATCTCAGTAATCACGCCGGTTGCCGCCGAATGGTGGTTGTGCCCAGTCAGGAGAGCCGCGCGCGACGGAGAACAAAGCGCTGTCGTATGAAAGTTGTTAAATCGCAAACCAGCACGCGCAACTCTATCGATATTGGGTGTTTGCACAGGCCCACCAAAGGCGCTTAGGTGGCCAAAGCCAACATCATCAAGTAAAAGCACCACAATATTCGGACGCGTGCTTGCGACCGGAGGTGGTGCCGCCCAGGCCAAAGTTGGCATCATCGCTGCTGCTATAGTTGCTGTAGTTCGGGCTATTTTTGTTGTCATCGACATGCTCCATGTGAGTTGGATTCTGTTGATCACTGACTATCTTTTGCGCACCGAAAACCAGTATTTGAACCACCGCTATCAATGGCGCCCTTGCCGCGAGAACCGACGAGATAACGCGTGCAATATTGATCGCTACACAAGAACGACCCTCCACGCTGCACGCGCTTTGCAACACCCGGATCTCGAGGATCGAAGCTACTCTTAGGACCGCTCGGATTGTGAACCAAGCCGGCCTCCGACAGTTGCTGATAATAATCAGGGCGATACCAATCCGCAGTCCACTGCCAAACGTTGCCACTCATGTCATAAAGACCATAGCCATTGACAGGGAACGCATGCACCGGAGATGTGCCGGCATAATGATCATCGCGCGAATTATAATCTGGAAAACGGCCCTGCCAAACGTTGGCAACCCAATGACCACCCGGCTTAAGTTGATTACCCCAGGCATATTTTTTAGCTTTTAAACCACCGCGCGCAGCATACTCAAATTCCGCCTCTGTAGGCAGACGCATGCCAGCCCAGTTACAATAGGCTACCGCATCTGCATAAGCGATGTGGACCACAGGATGCTGCGACCTTGTGTCTACGCTCGACTTCGGTCCTTCGGGGTGCTTCCAGGAAGCTCCTTCGACATACCGCCACCATCCCAGAGCATCATCGAGTGATACTTTAGATTTTGGTGGCGTAAATACGGCTGATCCCGCAACCAACAAGTCGGGGGGCACCGAGGGCAAATCCACGGCGCTTGGCTTAATCTCAGCTACGGTTCGATAGCGCGTTTGCGCTACAAACTCAGCGTATTCGGCATTGGTCACTGGCGCCTCTGACAACCAAAAGGCCGACACGGCCACGGAATGCAGAGGCAAGGCATCAGAGAAAGTGCATCCTGTGCAACCCATCTCAAAGCGACCACCAGGCAAAAGCACCATCTTTGGTGCTGCAAGACCTGGGTCTGCCGCTATCAACATCCATACCAACTTAACAGATAGGAGCCACATCAGGCCGACCTCCCAGTTAATCTGATGTTTTAAATCATGCTTTCACTCGACTAAGCAACAACATGAGAACTATAGCCGCAAAATTTCGGCAATATATTCACTTTTTAGAACCGAACAAGTTAAGCTGATAACAGCACAACAAAAACATTCTGCAACTAACAGAGGTTTCAGCCATGCTCAAAAAGGCATTGTGCCTCATGCCCCTTTTGACGCTTAACTGCCAGTCCATACGCTCGCATGTCACTGCCAATGATCGGACGTTTGACTTCTGCACTGCGTCCGGGGCGTATCCAAATGCCTACGACCCTTACGTTTGGAGTGGCGCTATGGTGCAAACTGCGCTAACCGACCTAATTAACTATCCGACGCTGCAAAATGCACCGGAAGCAGCTTATGCGATAAGCTATAGAAGAATGACGCAAGCCCGCGACGAAGCTCGCTGTCACGGTGAACTTGTTGATAAAGATCCAGCTATGAACTTGCTGACGCACCAGTTGGCCGACATCATGACTCGTTGGTACATAGCAGAAACTAGACTTTGCCTTGCCGGCAAAGCCGACGTTAACAACGGATTTTGCGGTGTATTCACCAGGTCACGAAAAGACAATTACGATGCTATTTCCTTCGCTATGGCTGACACCGCAGTATACTTGAGCTCTCACATCGCCTGGTCGTTATCTGCGCTCGCATACAACGACAACTTCTGGAGTGAGTTCCCTGATCCTGCGACGAGACATGACCAAGGACCATTCAAAGATTCACTGGCAGCCCGCAAACGTTGGTTGCTAGATTTTAAACCTACCTATGACCGATTCAATAGCTTTTTAGGCGCTAATTTATCCGTAGTGGCTACTGCCCTGGCCGAAGCAGGAATGCTGCGGGATCAGTCCTTGGTAGTGGCGAGCAGTTTATCCAAACTAATACCATGTAAATCATCCATGTTTAGCAGCATAAGAGACAAGTCATTTAAGGTAGCAATGGAGATACTGGAAGAAGGCAAGCCAGAGCTTCACCCGATGATCCGCGCTGATCATGCACGCTACGTACTAAACTACACAAAATTTGAAGCTCGTGGCGACGGACCTACGGCGATTAAGACTATCGAGGATTTTTCTTTGAATGCCTTGGCAAATCCTGTGGCGCGAGCAACCTACAGAGACATTCTAGGCGGAAAAACTTCAAACCAGCTAAAATGTGAGATCTGAAGATCCCACACGGCTATAGTTTTTCCCAGCGCTGCAATTCGGCCTGAAAACCACCCATATCGACCAACTGCGCAAATGCTAGCTTGAGACCAAGCGCACTCAGTCCACTGCGCGTTTCTGCTGGAAGTGGCGACAACCACACCAGACGACCGCCCGGCGCAAGGTGCTCAGCCAGCTTGGGGATCAGAGCCTCGAAGAGTTTATGCAGTGATCCGCGATGAACGCGGCGACCCATGGGAGGATTGGTTATGGTCAGTGTTGGACGAGGACCATTCCAGGTCAGAGAGTCAGCCTCTTCCAATGTGGTCACTTCGCTGCAGCCTGCTGCCGCGGTATTACTGGCTGCCGCGCTGAGAGCGCGAGGGTCTAAATCGGTGCCATAAAGAGCAGCAACCGGACCCAGTTTATACCGTTCGATGAGCTCACTGCCGGACCCAACAAAAGGATCCCAAACGCAGTCATCAGCACGAACTCCGGCGACTCGCGCCAGCGCAGCAGCGATTGTCGGATGCGAGGCTGCCGGGACATCCTTGAGTCGATAAGTGAAACGAGGATCGACCCAATTCTTCGGAATGAGTTCCAGATAACTCAGCGGACCGACCCGACGCATGCCAACTTCCCAAACGCTTGCCGTCGGATCATTCACGAGTTGTGGACACTTAGTAGTGAGTTGCTGTGCTAGCTTCCACAGTTCGGCTTTGCTAGCTGAAGGCAAATCAAGACGGTAACGCACGGGGCCGATCGTCAACGACTGGAGCAAGGTTAGCGCTACTTGCGACGTTAGGGCCGCGATAAGATCAGAGTGCTTTCCGCCTCGCATGATCACCGGTAAGCTGATGCATAGCGCCAAGCGGAGTCGCCAAAAATCGGTCAAAGGTCCGTCGTGCTCAACGGTCACTAAACCAGGTTCCGTTATCGCCACAGCGTTAAAGCCGGCCGCGCGCGCCTCATCAGCAAGCAGACCTTCAAGACCAGCCCGACAACTTAGCCACACCGTCTGAGTCTTTGCTAAGGGACGCTCGGCAGCTACTTCCCCACCTTCACGGCGACTCAGTTCTCGGGTAATGATCAACTGAGCGCGGCGGTGTACATCTTCATTCTTCGCAACTTCACGCGCTGCTAATGCTGCTTGCGCTTTCTTTCCGCCCACCTTGCCAAGTGAGCGTGTTGCCGCTCGCACCACCTCAGAACGACTTTCTTGTGTCAAAGTACTCAGCAGAGCCTGCTCACTGTCATCACCGGGCAAACGCCCAAGCGCAGTAATCGCATTTAGCTGAGTTTTCAAATCGGCATCGGTGACTAAAGTCAAAAGCAGGTCTTTAAGCATCGCACTACTTGTTTGCTCAGCTAGTTTTCCAGCTAGGCTAGTGAGTAGACCACGTACTGGTCGCACGCTGTCAGGAATCACCCGCATGAGTGGGGCTATAGACGCGGCACCAGCACGCAGCAAAGCACGCATGATGTGCTTGGCATCAGCCTCGCCAGCAGTGGCCAGAAGCTGCAGCAACAGTGGAATATCTTTCGCCCCCGGCGTAAACCCGGACGATGCAGCACGAGCGACCAATTCTAACGAATGCGACACGTCTTGGGTGTCCAGGCCTGACGTCATGGCGCCACTTGCCGAGATCCTGCCTTGGCCTCCAAAGCTCGGCGAATTAGATTCTTCGGTACGCTCGTTTTGGGCACTGGGAAGTCGAACCAAAATCTTACATCCTCATCCAGCGCAATGCCGTGCATGTAGTTATAAACTGCTTTTCTCAAGCCAACGCCAAGAGCATCGTGATCGACACCGGTAGGATCGACAAAATCCAAGTCATTATGTGCAAAAGTCACAGTTGGCATCGGCAAGAGTTCGATACCGAAACGTGCTGGGTCTTTACCAATGGGGCTATGGGCCGTAACCGAGAACCTGTGCCAGAAAGCAGAAGTCAAACATCCGGCTAAAAATAACTGCCGCACGCGCTCAAGTGCGTCCACCGTCTCAGCCACGGTCTGTGACGGGAATCCGTACATTAAATAAGCGTGAACCAGTATGCCGGCACTTTCTAAGGCATGCGTCACTCGGGCAACCTGCTCAACCGTGACGCCTTTATTCATAAGCTTAAGCAGGCGATCAGACGCCACTTCAAGGCCGCCACTAACGGCGACACAGCCAGCTGCTCGCATTTTGGCCGCAACCTGCGGCTGCGAGAAGGTCTTCTCAAAGCGCACATTGCCCCACCAAGTCGATGATATTTGACGGGCGATCAGGCGTTCAGAGAGGGCTAACAAAGTTTTGGGCGGAGCCGCCTCATCAACGAAATGAAAGCCGCTTTGACCGGTTTCTTCGATGATTGTCACCATACGATCAGCGATCAGATCGGCAGCCTGCTCTTCATAAACTCCGATATAGCTCAAACTAGTGTCGCAGAAATTACATGCTTTCCAGTAACAACCGTGGGCGAGCGTCAACTTGTTCCAGCGGCCATCGGACCAAATCCGATGCATAGGATTTAGCATTTCCAGCAGAGACAAATATTTTTCAATCGGCAATCCGTCATAGGTCGGTGTGCCGGCATCCTTCATCGGAATATCATGCTCAGTCGGTGCCGACTTAAATACCACGCGCCCATCTTCGCGGACATAAGTACGCAGAAATCCATCTAGACCACGCTCACCGCGCAGATGCTCGAGGATGCATTGTATTGGCCTTTCGCCGTCATCCAACGTGATGAAATCAACGTAATCGAAGATGCGAGGTTCACTGAGCGAACGCAGCTCCGTGTTCACATAACCGCCGCCCATGAGAATCTTCGTCTCAGGACTAATGCGGCGCACCGTTTGTGCTATCCGCAAGGCTCCATAGACGTTGCCAGGAAATGGCACCGTAAGACCGATCACAGTTGGCTGATGCTTGGCAACGAGATCCTCAGTGATCGCCATCAACATGTTGTCGATGAGCGTGGGCTGTGCAGCAAGAGCTGCAGCCAATGGTTCAAAACTGGGTGCGCTAGCAGCTAATTTTTCGCCGTATCGCGACAAAGTGAAATGTTCGTCTATGCCGTCATGAATCACATCAGCAAGATCGTCTAAGTATAGCGTCGCTATGTGCTTAGCCCGGTCCTGTACGCCGAGTGCGCCAAAGGCCCAAGCTAGTGGATCGTCTGTGCCATGGGCCGAATACTGCTGCATCGCCAGGATGCTGCGTGGACCGCTGGGTAAAAAATCACCGCCAGCGATGCGCATCGCTAAAGTCGGATCACGTCCTTGCAGAAACCGCACGACCGGCTCGACAGTCCGTTCAAACTCGGCCTCATGGTCGAGAAAGAACTGAACAGACGCTGGTATAGGCATCTTGCGCTTACCACGTTGCGTCTTCGCTCCAGCGCCTTCAAACTTCAGTTTCAACTCCGCAGCTATCTGCTGCAATCCCGCCCGGCAAAATAAACGCAGCACCAGTTCTAAGGCTGGATCGGCCTGACGTGCGTCATAACCCCGTGACCGCAACAGCCCGGTTAGGTAGGCAGTGGCAGGGTACGGGGTATTCAGCTGAGTCATTGGTGGAGTGAGGCATAAGACGCGCATGCCGCACGGATTACCATAGTCAACCAGACGAAGTCCACGCCCGCGTGAGGGTCTTAACTTACTGAATTCGCGCGCGATCACTAAAGCGTTCGCTGTTTAACTAAATAACCTTGAGCTTCCGGGTACTTAAGTTAAGTGGTTGGAAACCGATAGCCTATGGACGGATGGGGCCTATCCAAAAGGAGGACTTTGCATGAAATCAGTCCAACTCCAGGATCAGCAAGCGACCGACAAATCGCCTAAGCTGCTTGGGTTAGCGGCAGTACCTGCCGCGGTACTCGCTTTTACCAGTTTGGCTATTGTCAGCGACTTAGCCACAGTCGATCTGTTAGGGCTCACTCGAACCGGGGAATTCTCAAGCGTTATCAGGGATTTAACGGATCTTCCGGTAAATTTTACGGTGATTCCGGCCGATACACTGAGGGCCACCACAGCCCGGGTGGCTGAGACTCTCAATGGAATGATTCTAGTTCCCAGACTGGTAGCTCAGCTCTTGGTTGGGCTAAATCTGGCAATTATTGCCATCTACGGTGCAACAAGTTTACAGCGTCGCCTGGCACAGTTTCGCCGTAAGCGGGCGGACGATAGTCTGAATGTATCGACAGATACTGCCGCTGAGACGAGAGCTTCGCTTCAACCTAGCGATAGTCAGTCGGCTGCGGCGCCAAAAATAGCAGCCGAAACAGAATTGGCACCAGTACAAAATTCGACTGCCGCTGTTGTCGCTGTATCGGAAGTGGCAGGGGCTCTCTTTGAAGCAAACAAAAGGCTAAACACCCTGAGGCAACAGGGGCAAGAGTATGCAAGTCAGGCTGCTGCTGCACGCGGTGAATGGAATGCAATTGGCATGCAGATGTGGCATATCCGCCAACTGCAAGAACGAAGCATCGACACCGGCCACACCATGGGTAAGTCCATTGGTGCATTGCTCCAGAACTTCAAGGACGCACTGAGTCTGGAAGTATCTCTTGCTCATCGCATTGGAATGGTAAGTACCTACCTCGGAGAGATAGATAACTACGCCGGCGTCGCAGATCAGCTCACAAACGAAACTAGCGGTGAATTTGCTACATTTAGGACCGACTTAGGTAGCGCGCTGGCGCTGGTTACCGCACTCACCAGCCGCACCCAAGAAATACTCAGCGTCGTCGCGTCTATGGAAGACGTTGCCGAACAGATAAACCTAGTCGCGCTTAATTCCTCGATCCAATCGGCGCGCGCTGGCGATCAAGGCCAAGGTGAAAGCTTCGCAGCCTTCGCGACCGAGGTCAGCCGACTCTCCATGAGTTCCAGCTCTTCCATCCGCAGCATCAGCTCGCTGCTAATCGCCATTAAAAATGAGGGCGAACAGGCTTCAGCGCGCCTCCTTAGTAGCGTCCAAAGGCTGAGCAAAGCCAGCGACACCATCACCAGATTACGCCATCATCAATCGGCCAAACTTATCGCCACAAACCGGGTCAATGACGATGTAGAATCCATATCAAATGATCTGGGTTTGTTAGTGGATGTACTGAACGCGGCACGAAAACAAAGCGGAGTCATCAGCAGCAACAGCGAGGCTCTGAACAAAACACAACAGTACTGTGCTGAAACTTGCACTAGACTTAGCAGCGAAGTTCGCCACGCAGCTGCAAGTTCCGATCGTGTGGCTAGGTTGTTGTCTAGTCAATCTTATTCTATCAACCACTGCGAAAACCTTATCGACGGGGCCGCCGTAGTGACTCGCGAGATATCACATTTTGATAGCAAAAACTCGGGCCGTTGGAACTCCAGCAGGTCCACCGTGCGCACTGCCAGCCTCAGGACTTTTTCCGGCCAGAACACGAAGTCACAAGCCAAGGTCGACTGGCAACCGCAACTAGCTCTGCACATCGTCAAAGGGGACCAATCCACTCCGACCATGATTCTTGCTGACCAAACTCCAGTCAGCAGTGAGGCATAGATTGGCATTTAATATTAAAGATAAGTCACTAGAACTTAGACTAGAGCGCCACGTAAGTAGAGCTCAGCGCGACGTCTCGGATTCATTCGAGCGTTTAAGTTCTGGTACCATCTTTACGTCCAATCACCCAAAGCCCTCGGAAAGAGCGCTTGCTGAAGGACTTGAATTCAAACTCAGGGGACTATCGGCAGCAAAACGAAACGTCAATATAGCAATAAACTTTGTACAAACTGGAGAATCTAGCCTTTCTGAGGTCAGCAACATCATTCAGAGACTCAAAGAGATCAATGTTTCTGCAGCCAGCACAACGCTGAGTAATCGCGACCGCGCTTTTCTTTTTGTCGAATATCAAGCATTACACGACGAAATTAACCGCGTTGCCGAAACCACCGAGTTCAATGGCATCCCTCTACTGAATGGGAATTCACCTAAGGTGCCTGAGTCCTTGGTCCTGCGCGTCGGTGATCCAGCCCGCGCTGGGAATAGCGATGGTGCCGGCGAAGATTTAAATATCATTGAGTTTAAAGATCTGAAGCAGGTAGTGGCCACAACCGAAGGCCTCGGACTGAAGTCAGCGGCTGACTTACTTGCTAACATGACTGATAACGGAATAAGCCTCGAAGACGCGAGGACTATGCTGGAAGCTACCGATTCAGATAAATTTGGCTCAGCCTATGATGAGGCTCTGGATACGCTTGCGTCACACAGAGCCTTGTTCGGCTCAATACAGACGCGATTAAATCGAGCCGTGGATTTCATCGATATATACCAGGAAAACATTGCCGCCGCGAAATCATCAATCGCTGATGTTGATTATGCGGTTGAAGCTGCAGCTCTAGCTGAGTCAAGAATTCGCTTGCAAGCGGGTACTGCCATGCTAGCGCAAAGCAATATAAGCTCGACTCACGCACTGCAGCTGCTCAATAATCTGAGTTAAGTACTGTCTGGATCCGCTACAACAGACAACAAAACGGCGTACTTTCACTCTTCTCGCTTAGCTTTTTCTTCCTGCATTTTTTGCTGCCAACGCTTTGCGTGTTGCAGCACAATCCCTTCGCCGAGCAAACTTAGCTTACTTGAGTTAGCAGCAAGACTGCGTGAGAATACCGAAGCTGGCTCTCGATCAAGCGCTTCATCTGGCTGCAACAGCGCAAACGCCGCCGCAGCTGCCTGCCCGACTTCACTAGTCTCGGGCACACCAGCTTGGACTGCCTGAAGCAGAGCGCCAAGATATTTTTGGGTCATACCGTAATGATTATGGAAGCTGCGCACCAGAGGCCACATTTGCGTGACAGGTAATATACCGCGGACCATGAGTAGCAGCGCTGCCTGAAAGAAATTATCGAATTGGTGCACGATATCAGTGAGTGGAGGCTCCTCAGGCAAGACATAGCCTGGGACATTCCGTATTAATACAGTATCAATCCGAGCTCCGTTGCGTGCCGATATTCCCTGCGCTAAATCGGCGGCAACATCGGTCTCGACACCAGCGTGCTCGAGGTAAAGGCGATACCCCGTCTCACTCAGCTGCCCATCTAGAAGGAGTTTGATGCCAGTGTAAATATAGGCATCTTGTTCTGCATTATCGCCAATTAAGACAAATCGCGCATTAGGCCCAGCACCCGCAATCAAATTCAAAATGGCGAGTGACTTATAGGCAACATGCTGCCGAAGCAAATCCATGCGGCCCATACGGATGTTATAAGCCTGATCTTTGAACGTCTCCGAACTCCAATCAAGCCCGTCCATCATCATCTTCTCTGCCAACACTGAGCGCAACTGAGGCGGCGACGACGACACAAAATGTAGACAGCGTGGGAATTCTCCGTCCGTCGGCAATGGTGCCGCTAGCTCACCCCAGCGCGCAAGTTCTAACACTTCGGAGGCACCAGCCACGGTTACCTTGTCAGCCGCAGCCTCAAAGGCGATCCGAGCCATCCGGATGACACTTTCAAACTCAGTCTCTAGATAGGTTTTATCGATATCGCAAACAATGTGAATGCCGCCCTTGTCACAGGGCTCATGCCGCCGCGTATCAACTAGGCGCGCCAACTTATAAGACTGCTGCCTTGTTCGTCTTAAACTGCGCCAAAAACTCACCATCTGTGCCCCCCCCTATACTCTATGATGACCGCATCCGAGTCATCACGAAAGGGCAAATATGGCTATCTGATCACGGTATCCTTCCGCCCCTTGCTTTCGCTGGCGACCGGATAATCCAGATTGAAGTGAATCCCTCTGGACTCCTTGCGCGCCATCGCACATCTGATGGTCAGAGCCGCGACCAAAGCCAAATTCCTCACCTCAAGCAGCGCATCGTTGACTTGGTAGTCCCAGTAGTAGGTATCTAACTCTTCCCGCAGTGCCGTAATCCGACTTAGGGCTCTCTTGAGACGCTTGTCGCTACGAACGATGCCTACGTAGTGCCACATCAATCGTCTGATTTCATCCCAGATGTGGGACAGCACGACCACTTCATCGGCAGGAGCGTCACCCTGAGTGCTCCACTCGGGAACTGGCAGGGTCGCGTAGTCCTCGCTGACTGTTGCCACCTGCGTTAGCACGTCTTCCGCAGCGCGATCGGCAAACACCAGTGCTTCCAGCAAGCTATTGGAGGCCAAGCGATTGGCCCCATGTAATCCTGTGCATGCGGTCTCACCAAGCGCATACAACCCGGCAACACCAGTGCGGCCATGACTATCGGTAACAATGCCACCGCAACTATAGTGCGCGGCGGGCACCACGGGAATCATGTCGGTGACCATGTCGATGCCGAACTTTTTGCAAGTCGCATAAATATTAGGGAAGTGCTTCACGATGAATGCTTCGCCAAGGTGGCGCACATCGAGAAACACATTAGTCTCGCCGGTTTTCTTGAGCTCACTATCAATGGCACGAGCAACAATGTCGCGCGGAGCCAGTTCCGCCAAGGGATGATATGCGCGCATAAATTCTACACCACGCCGATCCTTCAGCTTACCGCCCTCGCCGCGTACCGCCTCTGAAATGAGAAAGTTTTTCGCCTGCGGATGATAAAGGCAGGTCGGATGGAACTGCATGAATTCAAGGTTAGCCACCCGGCAACCGGCCCGCCAGCCCATTGCCAAACCGTCGCCAGTCGCAATATCTGGGTTGGATGTATAAAGGTACACTTTGCCGTGGCCACCCGTGCAGAGAAACGTGTTGCGACTGCGTACTGTGCTGATCTGCTGGGTCTGGCGGTCGAGCACATAGGCACCGATGCAGCGATTTTGCGAGAAGTCTGGGGCATATTTATCAGTCGTCAGCAGATCGACCGCCATCACGTGTTCGATGATGGTGATGTTAGGCTCGGCACGGGCCCGTGCGATCAGAGTCCTTAGCACCCCCTGTCCGGTGAAATCATCGACATGAATCACGCGGCGGTGCGAGTGTCCGCCTTCTTGCGTGAGATGGAATTGGCCCGATTCCGAATCTTCCGCTGAAAACGGCACGCCGAGTCCAACTAGTTCCCCAATCAGCCGCGGCCCAGCGGTGACGACCATCTCGACCACGTCGCGCCGACAAAGACCTGCTCCGGCAACCATCGTGTCCTCGATGTGGCGGTCAAAAGAGTCCCCTTCGTCGAGAACCCCAGCGATGCCGCCCTGCGCCCACCAGGTGTTGCTGTCGGTGAGTCCGCCCTTGGCAATGACCATCACCTTTTGCTTTTTAGCCAGCTTGAGAGCGAGCGATAGGCCGGCGATACCGGAGCCGATGATTAGATTTTCGATGTTTTGCCCCACGGGAGCCCTTTCGCCAGTAATGCTAGCGCGCACTGTTGACAAGGTGCGGCTTCGCAGCCTAAATGAAGGAACGTTAATCTAACCGGGTCCACCACTGCTATGCCGTACCCAGGTGACTGGCGTAACTAGCCTAAAGGAAGTGCGCATGTCGACTCTTTCCGCAACAGGGCAGTGGCTGAAAAATCTGCCCAATAAGCTCACCATCGCTAGAATACTGGCCATTCCAGTATTGCTCGTTGGGTACCCTCTAACCGAAGCCTTACACGTACCCTGTGCCATCTTATTTGCACTGGCCGCGGTCACTGACCTACTTGATGGCTACTTAGCGCGAAAATATGGCAATGTCACGCCCCTAGGTGCCCTACTCGACCCTATTGCCGACAAGATGTTGGTCGCCTCGACGCTAGTGCTGCTTGCCAACTCAGGCGCAGTACCGGCATTACTTGCTGGCCTGCTGATTTGCCGCGACATCGGTGTTAACGGTATCCGCCTCATGGCTCTGGAAAAGCAAATGACCATCGAGGTCAGCGACTTTGGCAAACTAAAGACAGTTGTCCTCCTCGGTGCCATCTTCTGTCTGTTGATCAATAAGCCCCTGTTCGATTTGCCTCTTCGGGAGATCGGCATGATCGGCCTGTGGGTCGGCCTATTGCTATCACTTTATTCGGCGTGGGCTTACGGCCACAGTTTTTTAAGAATGATCAAAAATCATCCTTAAACAACGTTTCCTAGGCTAGTTAGGCGCCAACCGTTACCCCCTTCGCTTTGCCGCAAGCCCTCGAGGACTCAGCTTATTTACTAACTTGCCGACAACATAGACGAAGGACTTTGGACTCGGCTCGGAGGCCCGGCGAATTTTGAAAGCGCAGACTCCCATTTTTGACATCAAGCTACTGACGACCTCGAAGGACGTCGGCCTGAGACGTCTGCGCAATTTTGTCGCTCCAATTGGTGGCA
The DNA here is from genome assembly GCA_903915625.1 of uncultured Pseudomonadota bacterium. Taxonomy (GTDB): domain Bacteria; phylum Bdellovibrionota_B; class Oligoflexia; order Oligoflexales; family CAIYRB01; genus CAIYRB01. Next base: position 42,476 of record CAIWTN010000221.1, read on the forward strand.
CCTCACAAATTTTCCACTCCTACGACGATGTATTAAAACATCTGCAGACAGTGGCGAAGCCACGCACTCAGAACATTATCATTCACGATCACACGGTCGCTCTGACGAACGCGGAGCTGCAGCAGTTACAGCTTCTCTGCCGCGTGTTCACGTTGAAGCCACCAGCGACAAAAAACACCCCAGCCGCCATCCCTCCATCGGCCGATCTGCTGAGCGAGACCTACGCTGAATGTTCGCTCAATGCATTTTTTGAGTCGCCAGTGATTAGACGAAGCATGGCACAGCTAGTGCTTTGGCCACCGAAGTTCGACGCCGGAGCATTACTCGGATGGGGCCACGCAACCCAAACCTGGAAGGCGCAGTCGAAAAGCGGACTGAGCGAGGCTAGCATCTCGTTTACTCGCGGCCTCTGTTTGAGCGGCGAGGGCCGACGCCTGGTCGAGGTTTTTAGTCATCATTTGCAAACCCGTCTGCCTAGTCTGCAAGTGGAGGTCAACGAGGTAACTTTCGGCTCCGACGGTATGCTCGTCCTGGTATCGGCTGATTGCCAAGTTAAGCCTGGTTATGACCTTGAACTTGCCACGATCGTCGACGATTTACGGCAGCATCAATTGCCGATCAATATTATCAATCACAAAGCTGCAGATCGATTTGAAATCATCGGACTTTATTATCCTTTTTCCGCAACACCCCAAAACAGTGGGGGCGTAATCTTGGTATTCAATCGACAGCTAGAACAGGGCCAAATCGTGCCAGCGCCGATGCCCGTCGCTAGTTGACCAAGGCCGCTAGCGGACGCCAACTCGCACGATGACAATCTAATAAATTCCAGTTACAGTGCCGCCTCTTACAATCGTTGGCTGGGGACTAAGTAGAGCGCTTTTGCCATCCGGTCCCCACCCTGTTAGGAGCGCGCCATGAAAAACCTAGACGTCGTCGGCATCTGTAACGCCCTCGTGGACATTCTTATCAACGTCGAGGAAGACGACCTGGTTAAGCTCGGCCTGCGCAAAGGAGTGATGCACCTTGTCGACGGTGACCGTCAGGCGGAAGTGCTACGTCACTTTGCGAATAAACCGCACGCGGTCGAACTCGGTGGATCGGCGATGAATGCGATCAGGACTCTCGCACAGCTAGAAAAACGCACAGCCTTTGCCGGTATGGTAGGCTCCGATACCTTTGGCGAACGGATCGTAGCGCGCATGCATCAACTGGGCATCACCGCCAAACTCGGTAAAAGTGCGGAACCCACCGGATCCTGCGTCATCTTGATCACTCCAGATGGCGAGCGGACGATGAACACTCACTTAGGTGCCAGTCGCCTCTATGGCCACGCGGAAGTGCCCCACGCCGAAATCGAAAAGGCGAAGCTGCTCCACTTCTGTGGTTACCAGTGGGATACAGATGAACAAAAACGGGCGATTCGTCAGGCCGTAGATACCGCAAAGTCACACGGCACGCTGGTCTCTTTTGACGTTGCCGATCCGTTCGCGGTCGATCGCAGCCGTGAGGCCTTTCTGAAAGTCATTGCAGACGATGCCGATATCGTCTTCGCCAATCGTGAAGAAGCCAAAATGCTATACGGCACCACAGCTGAAGATGCTGCGGTACGGATCGCTGCAACTGGTGCCATTGCCGTAGTCAAACTCGGTGCCGACGGCGCTCTGATTCAAAAAGGCAACGAACAGTTCCGCATCGCCCCTGTACCGACGCAGGTCGTCGACACGACGGCTGCCGGTGACATGTTCGCAGCCGGCTTCCTGTATGGTTTTACCTCTGGCCGCACCCTGGCGGCTTCTGGCCAAATTGCAGCCACCCTGGCGAGTGATGTCATCAGCCGGGTTGGTGCTACCGTTTCGGACGTCGCACTGGGCACGGCAGCACGCTTATAAGTGATTACGGTGATGCGGGGAGCCTCACCAAGGCTCCGGCTTCATCGGGGGATTTAGGTAGCGGCGGTCGCTAGCCAATGGCAGATAAAAATCTGCGCCGCGCACCAAATCCCAGTAGTAGGCTTCGGCCTCGGCTTTTTTGCGGAATTCTACATAAGATTCACGAAATTCCTTTAATTCAGGAATGGTGTAGTTTACGTGGACTCGGTACTTGCCGGTTGGCAAAAACTCAAACCACACTTTATTTGCTGTATAGGCATCGGCGGTTGAGGATTTCCCCCACCAGACCCAAATACCCGCAAACAACAGCACTGAGTAAAAGCCCGCGCGCATGATCAAGGTCCCCCTTCCCTACTGACTCTTCGGAGGGACACGGTGTCAGCTTGAGCTAAGCATGCGGAAGATACAATGGGGGTACCAGGACTAGCCGCCGGACCGGATGATCCTTGCCGCAACAATAGTTTACTCACTGATTTCCCGGATGACTTCATGCTAACCCTAGTATATCAATTTGATTCTTGAATTAAGCCAGTGGAGTAGCACCGTCCAATGTCCATTACGACGACAGATAATAAAAACGCTAAGGCCACCAGCCCAGTAACCAGCGGCAGCAAGGCTGTAGAAGCGAAGCCCGGCTTCTTTAGTTTCGACAATTTGCGCAGCTTAGGTGTGCTTCTTGTGGTTATTCTGGCCCTACGCTGGTCGATTGCCTCGCCCTATCATGTGCCGACTGCGTCGATGGAGCCGACAATTAAAGTTGGTGACCGACTGCTAGCTTTCAAGTTGGCTTATAATCTTAAGATCCCATTTACCGATGTCACCGTTGGCAACTGGGGCACCCCTAAACGCGGCGACATCATCGTCTTTAAATACCCGCGGGATCCTGATGTTGACTACGTTAAGCGCGTCGTGGCGGTCGCGGGTGATGAGATTCGTCTAGTCGATGACATCCTGTACGTGAACAATCAGCCGCAGCAACGGAGCGATGTCCTTTCGGAACGTGACGTGCTGAAGGACATTGATGATCAAAAGGACATCAAGCTGCTCTACAAGGAAAGTCTATTTGGCCTCGATCATTATGTGATGCAAAATATCCCCAGTGCTCGTCATTTTAATCATAGCAACTGGCCTGCTCCGGGCATGGCGCCATACAAGGTACCTGCCGACTCCGTATTCTGCATCGGTGACAACCGCGACAACTCGACGGACTCCAGGGTTTGGGGACAGGTCCCACTGGAATACGTGAGGGGTAAAGCGCTTTTCGTGATCTGGAGTGTTTACACGCCCAGAGAGTCGACGTTGCCCGTGTTCCGTTTTGATAGATTTGGCAAGTGGCTATACTAACCAATTGATATATATTGCTTAATTTTTAAAATAACAATTATCATTAAATGCCGGCTGCCATTCCGCCGATGGATATTTTGTGGGCTGCGGTGGTGATTTGCTATCGCGGTTACTGAGAGGTGGATCATGGAAAGCACGCAAGATATGATTTTCGCAAGAGAGTACTGGACCGGCGACTCCCGCGATGGTGCTGTCGTCAATGGCGACGGCTATCATTATTACCGGATGTCACAAGCCGGAGTCATTCTTGAGGCATATGAATTCTACGAGACGGACGAGGGCGTCGAAGTCGCCTCACCCTTACCGGAAATGCACAAAGTCGATTGGCTCAATGATTTGGGATTCGAAGATATGGACGCTCTCGATCTCATCGATGAGAATGAGTTTCAGCGCATCAGAGTTTTGACGCAGCCGCAGATCAAAGCTTGAATGCGGCTCAGACTGTAGATTCGTCCTCATCGTAGCCATCGGCATTTGCTTCACGGCGACGCTGAGCTAACACGTAGCGATACCAGCTAACCGTATGGTCCACTAACCACTGGTGAGCGGCATACTGAGTTGGTGGTATCAGCTCCTCACAATAATCGGCCAAGTCTGCTTCAGACCCCTCGGGATGAGCGCGCATCCACTCCTTGACGGAACGCTTAAACTGATTTGCGTCGAACATGCATCGCCCTTCCTCAAATGATGGCATCAAGTCACCCGCATGTTATAGATTGCGGTAAGACACCTAGCGTGGCAGCAAACATATGTCGAACCAGACTCTAGCTTTTACTTCGGCAATTTCTGCCGCCGCTTTAGGCAAAAACTTCCCAACGTTGACCACAGGTAGGCTATGACGGACCAACTAACCCTCGGAAACTTTGTTGATTTAGCGGCTTGTTTGCATGGCTCTCGTTTTATCGAGACTAATCCATTTGCATACGTTGGTAAGGCACTGGGACCCTGGGTTGAATCGTTGTTAGATGAATTGGGCGTAGGCGATCAGCCGCTAGTGCTTGGGAATGTGGCGACGGGCGCATATGTGCAGGGTCGTGTTTACGTGGCAGAGGGTGCCACTATTGAGCCAACAGCCTATGTCCAGGGCCCCTGTTATATCGGACCCGGGGCGGAAATACGCCACGGAGCCTATATCCGTGGTCAGGTGTATATCGGACCAAAGGCAGTGGTAGGGCACACCACCGAAGTCAAAGGGTCAATATTCTTCGATCACGCAAAAGCAGGACATTTTGCCTACGTTGGTGACAGCATCCTCGGTCGCGACACTAACCTTGGTGCAGGAACAAAACTTGCCAATTTACCGTTGCGCCGTAGCGTCATCAAAGTCATGCATCCTAAAACCGGTGCCTGGCTTAGCACTGGTTTAAACAAGTTTAGCGCCATCATGGGCGACGAATCGCAAACGGGCTGCAATGCAGTGCTATCGCCCGGCACCCTGTTGATGCCAAAGACGGCAGTCTTGCCCTGCGTACATTATCGCGGGACTTTGACACATGGGATTGCGCGCTAAAGGGCGCACTGGCGGTAGAATGCGGGCGTCGGGCGTCGGGCTTCGGGCATCGGGCTTCGGGCATCGGGCTTCGGGCATCGGGCATCGGGCTTCGGGCATCGGGCATCGGGCTTCGGGCATCGGGCATCGGGCATCGGGCATCGGGCGTCGGGCGTCGGGGTACGAACCGGACACATAGGTGACACATTTTGACTTCGTCCAACCTAAGCCCTGGCATTCTCGCTGACTGCGGCCTGAGCATCAATGCTGCCCTCACTACGCTCGGCGCTGCGCGGCATTGACACTCAGACCACAGCCACC
>CAIWTN010000222.1 GCA_903915625.1 uncultured Pseudomonadota bacterium
AACCGCTTAATGAAGAGTTTGCTCCGTATTTCATAGATTATATCAAAGAAGAGGCGCAGAGACTCCTGAGTAAGAAAGGCAACATCTCAGGCCAAGGTTTACGCATCCACACCACGTTAGACACTCGTTTACAAAAATTGGCGGAAGCCGGTCTTAACGGATCCGGAAAACTGCTGGATGAAGCAGCCAAAAAAGTAGCGTTCGTACGCAATAAAGATGGTGAGAACCTCAAGGCCACTCTTGAAGCCGCCCTACTCTCCGTCGATCCAAATACCGGCGAAATCCTCGCCATGGTTGGCGGACGAAACTACAACACCAGCAAGTTCAATCGTACGCACCAGGCTCTAAGATCCCCAGGATCCGCGTTTAAACCAGTGGTCTATGCTCAGGCTTTGGCGCAGAACTGGAAATGGAGCGACTTAATCTTTGTGTCTCCGATCACTATCGATAACTACCGCCCACGGACCCCTGACGAAGACTTTGGCAAAGAGACGACGCTACTACGCGCGTTTTATAGATCGATGAATACACCTACTGTCGAAATTGGACAGAAAATTGGACTAAAGCCGGTAGTTGATATGGCCAAGCACCTAGGCATTCGCACTCCTCTCAAAGACGAATTTGGCATCCTTCTCGGTAGCTCTGACGTAAGTATGATGGACCTTTCCCGCATGTACAGTTCATTTGCTAACTCGGGAAAACTTGTCGAACATATCTCGATTACCAAGATCGTAAGTCGCGATGGAAAGATACTCTATCAGGCTCCATCAGTGAGCGCTCGAAGCACAAGTGCTGTATCCCCTCAAATCGCATTCCTGATGACTGAGGGTATGCGCACTGTTTTGCAATTTGGTACTGCTGCATCTGCTGGCCACTTAGCTAATTATGCCGTTGGCAAAACAGGCACTTCCAATGATTCTACAGACAACTGGTTTTGTGGATACGCACCGAACCTCAGCACAATCGTGTGGGTAGGAACTGACGAGCACGCACGCATGTTTGGTAATGCCACCGGCAGTAAGCTTGCTCTTCCTATTTGGGAAAAATATATGGCCACGGCCTTTAAAATAAGACCACCAACCCACGTGAACCCTCCCGACAACGTTGTTGCCACTGTGGTCAATCCGCAATTTGGTACTCGGGCAGATACCGGCGTTCGGATGTACTTCTTAAAAGGCAACGAACCTCCAGCCGAGTCGGCGGCATCCGCATTAGAAGCACTATCGGCTACAAGTGCCGCGGGGTACCGTGATGTTTTCAAGAACTAAATCAAAAAGCATAACTCTAATGACACAGACATTAAGCCTGTACTTAATGCTGATGCTACCCGGCTGCACGACTAGTGAGAAGAACGTTGCAGCAAGTCGCTCGGCGCTTAAATATTCTGCCGAAGTTCCCATTGCCCTACCGAGTGAGCAACCACCTACACGATCCACGGATGTAGAGCTCGAGCAACCTAAGTCAAAATCAACACCGCTTACTCCTGTAACTACAGTTCCAAACCGGGCCGAAATTAATCACTGCCGTGAAATTCTGCAGCGTTTTGGCCTGCCGTATAAAAGGCTATTCGATGCACTCCCCCCCCATAGCATTGAAGGCTCAAAATTAGTCGCTGAAAAAATAGCACACTCGGATGCCAATACCTGCGAACAGCTAACACAGCGCCGCGAGCTGATTCAAAGTGCACTAGACACCATCAACTTGCACTCAGGAAAAGTTGGTGTACTACTTCCACTAACTGGCCCATATGCCAAAGACTCTAATAATATCGTAGCTGGTATGCGTGCATCATTTTCGGAATCAGGTAAATCTTTCGACCAGAAATTTATCTTAAAAGATAGCGGAACCTCCCTTCAGTCGATGGATAAAGGCATCGCTGAATTAGTGCTCAAAGATCAGGTTGGACTTGTTATTGGCGGATTTACTCACACTCATGCCGAACATTTGGCCCAGTGGAGTGAGAGACTTTTTCTGCCTGTCATCCTACTCAATCGTGACCGTGACCTAACTAAGCCATCTAGGTATGCTTTTATGGTATATCCAGATGAGGCGCGTTTGGCTGATTCCCTGGCCACAGCTATTCACGATAGGCGGTTACGTAAAGTTGCCATTCTTAAACCGCTGGGCGGCAAGGCGGATAAGGTTACCACCTACTTTACCCAAAGCATTCGCACCCTCGGTGGCGAGATTCAATCGGAACTCACCTATACACCTGGCAATTTCGAAAGCATGCAGGCAGCTGCTCATCAACTGTTCCAAATGAGCGTAACCGGTCGCGAAGATGAGCTACGTGCAGCTCATAAAAAAGCCAAAGAAGATGCCGAAGCAGAGGGCGTGACTTTCAACCCCAAAATGGTATTTCTAAAACCAAAGATCGAATTTGACGCGGTATTCATCCCAGATGATTTTCGGACTGTTAGGTACTTTGCCAAAATATTCCGCTATAACCGCGTCGAACGTATTACTATGATTGGCAATCACGAATGGCGCTCGCCGGCGTTAATACAGCCTTATGACGACCTGCTCGGCGACAGTCTATTTGCTGATTTCATAGGAAGTTATGCAAAAATTCCGACGGGAATCCAGGCACCAACGACAAGCTCTCCCTATTTTGTCGATCCCCAAAGTGTCACTACCATCGATTTTCAATTGGTAGGCTACAGGTCTGCACAAGTAGCAAAGGCATCGTTTGACTCAACACAGACGCGACGCCAAATCGCAACGGCAATGGCGAAGATGACAGCTGAGCAGGTTGGATTTCCAGGCAAAGGGCGACTATTTGACGATACTCGGCACTCGGCATGGCCCACTTACTTGTTCACCATTCACAAGGACGGGCTCAAGATCGAAGCGAGTAATCCACGCGGCCTATCGGCAAAATCAGTGCCGCCAGATGCTAAACGCGGGTAATCTGGTAGAGAGTGCCGCTGACTTCGCGGCCTTGACTGGGATCTACAGGAATCGATTTAGCGATCCACGCAAAGCCGGCCTTGCTTAACTCATCGCGCAGTTCAGCCGCATGAGGCCTATTCTGATCGGCCAGAATAATCGTGCCTTGAGCAGCAAGCATAGCGGTAAAACTAGCGACCAATGGAGCGACATTACGCTGCTCGTAGATCACATCTGAAGCGAGGATCAAATCGAAAGTCTCTGGAAGCGGAGTCCGCCAATCCAGCAGCAAGGTACGCACTGAGCCAAATCCATTAGACTTTGCATTTTCCTCGACAAACCTAAGAGCTGTCGCATCGTAATCGGTAAATGTAACATCCATGCCTTTTATCAACCCGGCGATTCCAGGCAGGCCCAGACCACACCCCAGTTCAATAGCCTTGCCACCTGCAGGCCATTCGAGACTCAAGACCTCTTCCGCCAAGTACCTAGCGACGGGCCATAGGGTAGCCCAGTAGGGCATGTATTCGTCTTGGTTGTAAGCCGACTCCACCTCACCCAAATCTAGCAGTTTTTCCGGCGACTTGGGGCGCACGAGAGTGATGCTGTGGCCACCGAGGGTTAGAGACTCGACCAAGGTGCCACCGATGACTTGATCGGACACAGCAGGCATTTCATAAACATTTTTGTGTTTTGTCATACTTTAATTTACTGACCTATTGAGCATCTATCGGAAGATGCAGGTGCCTGACCTGGAGCAAATCATACTGAGCTAACACCGGCAAAAGATTTGTAACGCTACTCGCTCCCAGCGCATCACTCACCGACGTGAAGAAGCAGATATTCTCACCGGCACGCGCAACACTGGAAACATTTCCGGAGTCAGTTTGAATGCCACGCTCACCTAGGACCGCCGCGGTCCGATGGGCCACTGCACTACCAGAATCAAGCCATGTCACGGGCCACTGGGCAGCTTGCTTAAGCTCGTCTAGCAGTAACGGAAAGTGGGTGCAGCCGAGAACAATTGTATCGACCGATTTTGGCTCCGCACCAAACTTTGTTGAGATATTTTTATACGCGAAAAAAGGCGCAATCTCTTGACGCACTTGCTCTATGATCACCGTCTCACCGCGTAGTTTAGCCTCGGCCAAATCCACAAGGAGCTTCGAGCCCACCCTTACCACCGTCACGTGACGAGCATGCTGGTCAATCAGTTCATCGGTATAGGGACGAGTAACAGTGGCTGAAGTGGCCAATAAACCCACTACGCCAGACTTAGTGCCCGCAGCAGCCGGCTTCACAGCTGGCACCACACCGACCACGGGGATCCCAAACTGCTGGCGTAGCGCTGGCAAGGCTGCAGTGCTCGCAGTATTGCAAGCCACTACAATCACATCAACCGGCACCGTCGCGAGCATCTGTCCCACGGTAGCTAAGGTCCACTTTGTGACATCCGCCGGAGTCCGCGTTCCATAGGGAAAATGTGCATTATCGGCGGCATAAACGAAACGCGCGTGCGGCAAACGAGACTGTAATTCTGACAAGATGGTCAGTCCGCCGACACCGGAATCGAAGACACCGATCGTTGGTGTATGTCTCGGATTCAAGCAGCCCTCACGGTGCCAGCACTAGCCGGGTCACCCCAGTACCAACGGTTCGCGGGTATATGTGGCGAAAATTGGGAATGGGCGGGAAATCCGTGGATCCAGAGTCTAAAGCCACGTGACGCAGAATCCGCACTACCTTGCCGCGTAAATGAGCGATATTCATCCGCCGTAAAATCTCTATACCGCCGACGCGCCCATGCTTGATGGACCTACTGACGTGAATGAGATCCCCTTCGTTCAAGCCATTCATCGCCAATAGCATGACAATGTGATGGTCCTGGAGCAAAAGATCACCAGGCCTGGCACGACGCAAATCACGTCCAATATCCACAAGATTATAATCACGCAGGTGAGCGGCCGACATGCCTTTAAGCCTTTGAGTCGCTAAATAAGGATAATCTAGGCCAGCCTCGTTCATTAAGCGATGGACGAAATGACTACAGTCAACACCGCAGCGTTTACAAACTTGGCAGGCAGAGCGGCGCTTCTTCACCGGTAAATGCTTTTTACTCTCGACACAAGCTCGGCAGGACTCGCAGTCGGCTTGATCACCGATAGCATTCCCACCCCAGACATAGGGAACGTAGGTACGTTCACCGTAGCTCTGAGCTATGTCTAGCAAACTACTACGCAAGTGCTCGGCTTCCGTCTGCACTGGCACTGATGACAGCGAGCTCTTACGGACCTTCTCATCGAGGCGCGGAGCAGCAGCCTGCATAGGCAGGGCGCACATCACACCTGAGAGTAGAAATCCGGCGACAATGCTCGGTCTAAATGCTTGCAGAAAAGGCCTCACATCTCGATAGTTACGGACGCGATAAACATTGTTATAAAGGTCCTATCATGGTTAAAGGGGGCTTGGAAACCCAAGTATTCCATAATAATAACTTTATGCCCTATATTCGGTGATTTAACAGTGCTTAAGAAAGTCTGAAAACGGACACTTCGAAGAGGCACTGACGAGGCACTCATGCAATGAACGCACTGATAGGCAACGGTCCGAAGACGATAATCACACGCTTTGCGCCAAGCCCAACCGGCTACCTTCATCTAGGTCATGTGGCCTCAGCGATCTTCGTCTGGGGCGTGGCTCGCGCTGCCTCGGCACGAGTTTTACTGCGCATGGAAGACCATGATCTGGGACGCTGCCGGCGTGATTATGAAGAGGCTATCTTCGCCGATCTTGCATGGCTCGGCTTTGCCCACGACAACACCGACTTTCGTTTTGCCGTCAACTCTACCTATAGACAGAGTGATGCCGGCGCTCACTTTGAGTCAGCATTGTCAGAGTTAATTGCATCGGGTCAGGTATACGCTTGCAATTGCTCACGTCAGGAAATTCTACTTCGCAACCGCAGTGCTAACGCTGAGGAACTGCGCTACGACGGCTACTGCAGGACTCGCGGTATTCCACTTGATGCACCAGACGTTGGCCTGAGGCTGCAGATTCCTACCACTGAGTTACGATTTGATGATCTTCGCCTTGGCATGCAGACACAAACTCCGGCCTTACAATGCGGTGACCTACTACTGAAAGATCGCCACGGCCAGTACACCTATAACTTTGCAGTCGTTGTCGACGACCTACGTCAGGGAATCAATCTGGTCATTCGCGGCGAGGATGTATTGCATGCGACGGGTCGACAACTTTGGTTAGCTGATAAATTGGGTGGATCTGACGCTATCTCATATTTTCATCATCCACTGATTATGGGCAGTAACGGCCAAAAACTTAGCAAACGCCTACTTGCTAGTGCGATCGCCAGCCGTCGACTAGCTGGCGAAGATCCCAGGGTCCTACTGGGCGAGGCAGCTCAAGCCGTAGGGCTGCTAGCCGCGGCACGCCCTTTGACAGTCTTAGAACTCCCGCAACTACTTTCTACCCACTTTCTAAAACGAGGTCGTAGCAATGGCGGAATTTGAATTCATCAACTGGCTCGCAGCAGAATTAATAGCTAAGCATCCCCCCAATCGCATACTCACCATAGGTCTGGGCGACGACACGGCGCTGCTACCTCCGGCACCGCATGGGACTTTACTCGCAGCAGATATGATCATGGACGGCGTGCATTTTGACCTAAAACAATCAGGCCCCCAACTTGCCGGCCGCAAGGCACTGGCCGTCAATCTTAGCGATATAGCGGCTATGGCCGGTACCCCCACCAGTGTCACCGTCTGCTTAGCACTGCCACGAATCGGCGGTGAACAGCTAGCGAAAGAGGTTATGCGGGGAATGCTACCACTCGCACATCAGTTTGGCGTGGCTATCGCAGGCGGAGATACCAATTCTTGGGACGGCCCCTTAGTGATCAGCGTAACGATTACCGGCACTCCCCATGAGCACGGCAGCGTCCAGCGAAACGGCGCTAAACCTGGCGATTGGATCTGCGTGACTGGTGACCTAGGTGGCAGCATCACTTCTAAACACCTTAATTTTACGCCGCGCATCGACGAAGCCAAGACATTACATCGGCAATTTGGCCTGACTGCAATGCTCGACCTTAGTGATGGCCTAGGTTCTGATTTACGTCATATTCTGCGTGCCAGTGGCT
>CAIWTN010000223.1 GCA_903915625.1 uncultured Pseudomonadota bacterium
GTAGGGACTTGACGATTTTCACGTCGTTATTGTTTTTCAGGAGCAAAGTCGTGCCACTGCTGTCTTGGTCGTAGGCAGCTCTCAATCGCACTTTGTCTGCATTGACTGCATCGTTGCCCTCCAAAAAAGCAAATCTGATTTCGAACAAGCCGTCGCTATAAAAGCTGAACTTGCAAACAGCAAAGTCATTGCTTCCCTGACGCCATTCAAAGACGGGCCTTCTCTCGGCATATGCCGACTCGGCCAATGTCAGGAAAAACAGAGATATCAAAAGAACAAACTTACGCATTCCATGCCTCAATTTAGCCTGAGACCGTCAGCCGGCTCAGATCCGTCAAAGGGCACTTCGTCACGCAGTTTTTTTTCTTTAGATGATTTTAGTAAAAAGTTTTTTTTGAGCATTTAATTTAGTATGTTGGATGTGGTCTCATGAGGGTGCGGTGGGGGCTGAAAAGCCCAGGCTTTGTTCTTCCGTGGCATGTTCTGCAAAGTGGCGGGCCACTGGTTCCGCATGAATGCCCTCGGCAGAAATTTGGTGTTGAGTGTAACGCAAGACACAGGTCCACTCCGTCGCTAGTGCAGTCTGCAGTAAATTGATAACTACCTCTCTATTGCTGGCATAGTTATCCGTAACTGCTCCGTCACTTAGATGTTCACGTGCCTTACTTCTGATTTCGGCAACATTAAATTTAATTTCGGATTTAGTTGCCTGCTGGATGTTGTCTTTGATCGATTCTTTTTTCATGGTGTGTTTCGACTCCCTGGTGTTTGTGTCCTTGACGTTTGTGACGCAAGTCTTGTGCCAACATGGAGACAGGATTCGACTACTAAGCAAATTTGATTGCAGCATAGGTCCGTGCCGCGTGGCAGCACGCCTCAGAGACTTAAAGAAATGGTCGTCTCGTCATTTCCTGATAGCTAACTATTGGTGCAGGCTCCGTCGTTAAAGTCGCCTCACCAGTGAAATTTTTTTAATAAAAACGGATGATTAAGGTTTCGATCAAATCACCCTTCAGTTTTGCTCCTAAAGTGCCGAACCAATCCTTTAGGGAATTGGGAGTTACCCTAAGAGCATGCTGAAAATCAAAGAATCGACACGCCAGCGCTGCACGATTACGCAGCTCGATGAAAAAGCTCGCAAGCGGTTACAGCCGGTGAGTTTAGAGTTCTTCCATTTTCTTTATCAGACTAAAGAACTTCCGTTTAGTATTTTTTGTCGAATCGAAAACACGCTGATCGAGTATGTCAGTCCAGGACCTTTGGTGACGGCACACCTCGATGATTTATGGGACCTGATGCGTCGTCCGGAAACAGACTGCGAGATCTGCATCAGGAAGGTAGACAAAGCGGCATTCGATGCGCTTATGGGCGGTGTTAGAGCTCACAAATTAGAGCTACTCAGTCGTCAGATGCCGAATTTAGACAAAAAAACCCTCGACGTTTTTGCTAATTTGAGCGCTGCTAGTCAGATGGTGGTAGCGGGCGGTATCAATGCTGACGTGGCGCAGCATGTGAAAGCAAGTGCTGCTTTTCTGGTGTCAAATGCCATCGACAGTGATCAGGTGGTTGCGACCCTGAGTCGGATGATCAATTGTGACCCCACACTATACGATCACAGCGCGACCGTTGCTATGCTTGCGGCGGCGATCTCTCTGCGCTTACTCCCGAAACAATTATCGGGGCGCGAGGCTGAATTAGTTGCTCAATGTGCGCTTTACCATGATGTCGGAAAGACTTGCGTGCCGCATGAGATATTAAATAAGCCCGGGAAATTCACACCCGCTGAATTTGATATCATGAAGCAACATACAACTTTAGGTCACAGTGAGCTGATGAAGTTGATTGATGGTGGGGTGTCTATTGACGAACTGGTGGCTCGGGTTGCGCTAGAGCATCATGAAAGATGGGACGGCAGTGGTTACCCGCATGGGCGGAGAGGACCGTTTGAGGCTGATGCACAACATGGAATCCACCTTTATACGCGAATTGTTATGATTGCAGACGTCTACTCGGCTTTATTAATGCGACGCGTTTATAAGCCTGCTTTTCAGCCACAGGATGCGATCAGGATTATGGCGCAAGAGGCGAACGGATTCGATCCCGATGTGTTTAAGCCTTTTCTCAAATGTGTCGTGCGCAGCTTAAATAAGGACGAAAGTCACACAAATCGACTATTGGTGATCGGGGAAAATGGGGAATTAAGCGAGTGGCAAAGTAAGAAAGCGAAGAGCGCTTAGTACCCAGATGTGTGTCTCCGATTAGGATGAGTCCGAAATGCAGGATCAGATTTAGTTCTTTGAATTCGCCAAAAGCAAATTATAGAATAATTTTTTTGAAATATACTGAGCATTTTTAATTATTTAGTTTTACACCAACCAAATTGTGGGAGGTGTTTTTATGATTAATAAGCTCAATTCTATGTTTAGTTCGATTTCTGGTATTGCAAAAATCCTAGTGCTTTCGGCTATGTGCGTTTCCGGTAGCGCTTCAGCCCAAGAGTGGTCGGAAGAATGTCTGTGGCCGGGTAGCTGGGATTCAGCATACGTACCCTGCGTCTCTGCTGTTGACTATGGCAATGGTTACGTCGATCCGGGGTGGACAGGTGGTGGCTCGTCGGGTTCGGCCAATAACTGCTACGCCTACAATCGCGACGGCAGAACTTGCTCTTTTGTAGGTTACTCTGAAGGACAAGTTGGTGCGCCGTGGGGCCAAGGCAGCGGTCAGTTCCGTTGCACCAATGGCTGTTTGCAGCACATCGGCCAGTAATCGACCCCAGCCGCGGCGTATACAAAATATAGTCGCGGCCTAACCCCAGTGCTCATCCTCTGTCCGCCTACCGACCCTAAACTTCTATACTCTCTGCCTTAGCCGATATTGGATCGGCGTTTATACACTCGCCATATAAATGGGATGTCGCCGAGGCCGACCTCTTCATGAACTACGGAAAATTCTTGCGGCGAGATTTCTGGGTAAAAAGTGTCCCCTGCAACTTCCAGGTCCACTGCCGTAAAGTAAACTGTGTCTGTCAGCGGCAGGGTTTCGGTGAAGATAGCGCCCCCGCCAATAATGAACACTTCGTTGCCCCATTGTTCACGCACGGAGTTGCAGTGCGCGAGCGCTGCTGCCACCGAGGTGCAGGTCACGACTCCCGGCGCTGACCAGTTTGGGTTGCGGGTGACCACGATGCTCAGTCGACCCGGAAGGGGGCGCCCTATCGATTCAAAAGTCTTTCGACCCATGACCATCGCATGTCCCGTGGTCACTCGCTTAAATAAGCGAAAGTCTTCGGGGATATGCCACGGCAAGGCGCCGTCCATGCCGATGACGTGGTGCTTGGCTGCGGCGACGATGTGACTCAGATGTAAGTCTGGGAATTGCTTGTCCATATTCCGATCCTGCGTTTATTTGGCAAAAATGCAAGAGAAGATAGTAAAAATGACAAATAAACCTTTTCTTGCGTGCGACTTTGGCCTATAACTGGCCAGTCAGTCATGAATACCATTGTTTTTTCCGTTGGCCGAGTTAAGTACCTAATTTTCTGAGGTAGTTATGTCAAACCAAAGCCCAAAAACGCTAGCTTCTCATGCAGTAGCAGTCGTTTGTAACCTCTGTGTAGGCTTTGGTCTGTCAATTATTATCACCGGTTGCGGTGTCTCGCAGTCCGGTCAGGTCAGCAAAGTCAAACACGACGCTGGCAAGCCAGTACGCAGCGAGTTAGCCTGGAACTGGCGCTCCGTCACCGACGAAGACTACGCCAAAGTCATGGCGCCTGTGCTCGGTATCGAGCCATCAACCATTCTTCCTCAGAGTCATCCGCTGACCGCGCAGGCGCAGGAATGGATCGATCGGATCGACAGCAAGCTGCGGGAAACTCACGCGGCTGAATTAGCTAACGTGCCTAAGCCTCGCGCTAAAGTGCTCGATAAGGCGGCCCCTAACGCATTCGTTGCGCCAGTGCCTGCTTGCTACAAAGTGGCTGTGAAGCTGAGTAGAAAGACGATTGGTCGCGGTAAAAAAGACGCTCAGGTCTTGATCGAGGCCCAAAACGGCTCTGTTCAGGCTTGGGAAGCGGATGCCCCGTGTATCGACGGCACCGAGAATCAATCGGCTGAGGAGACGGTGGCTGACTTTGTTAGCTCCTTTAATGCAGCTTCAACCAATGGTTGTAAGTTCAGCGTAGACGGTAGCGGCAGTTTAGTGGTCGGTGACCAGTGTGAAGTCGACCCTGCACTGGCTGGAGTCGCTGGTGCAGATGGCCTGGTGCTCCTCCAGACAGCAAATCACGTCACGGTTCACTCTGGGATCGTGACGATCATGTCCGAGTCTGCATTTGTTTCGGTTCTGGCGCATGAGCTCGGTCATTACTACCGCTCGCATCCCACTGCTAACGATGCTGATTACGGTTACTTTTATACTCAGCAAACTAAAAATGCAGCCAAGAGGCCCAGCCCGGAGTCGCGTTTAGAACAATTAGGCAAAGACGCGGTCAAAGCATCAGAGGTCATCGATGGCGGCACTAATTTCACCCCAGTTAAGGGCCAAGTGCTGCGCTCGGACCTCTACTTTCTGTTGGGATCACTTGTCACCAAGTCTAAGGACAGTTCTAAGGCATGTGTTGATGCTCGTAAACTAGCCTCAAGCTCCGAGTTTGAGAGGACGATGGCGATGTTTCCAGTCGATCCTAAGCTTACTGCAGAACAGACTGCTGCTTATTTGAACTTCGAAGAAGGCGCTCTTAACTGTATCGATAATCTGACTTTAGTCGGCAGTGGAGAATCCGTGCGCAACAGCTTTGACTGGAAGAAGTTGAAGTCAGTCGCGGCAAATCCGACCTGGCCAAGTTGGCTGAATCAGTTGACGCCTTCGTCTAGGCGCGCACTTGATAGTTTGAATCAAGAATTAGCTGATAAGATTGGCCAGGACAGCGCTGAGTCCAGTGGTCGTTCGTTGGGTGTAGTGCTGCGCTCGGTTAATAAAAAGTTGATGATGGTCGAAGAAGAGGCTGTTGCTGTCCTCAAGAAGGCGCACAATAGCCGCCTTGGTCAGTATACCTACGAGCAGGAAGCCGATGACCTAGCTGTCGAGATCACGGCCAGTCTGGGTTTCGATCCGAAAGTTGTTGTGGATGCGATGCGCAGTCTGGGTAAAGACTCGCGTGGCTCACAGAGTGACCTATCACTTGGCTATGATGACTGTGAGACCCTGTGGAAAAACAACTGGCTAGACGCTCAGAATAACTATGTATTCGTTCCAGTCGGCGGGTTCACTGATCCACACCACAGCATCTGCTACCGCATGTTCAACATTGAGCGCGAAGTTGCAGCGCACGGTGTGGTGGCGGCTGACGTAAAGGTGCCGGCACACGATGATGCTGCTTGGGCGGATTTACAAAACGACGTTAAGGTCAACACGCAGACACTGGTCCATGAGGCCGATATGCCCTTTCCAGCAGTGGCTGCAGTGTTGAAAAGCACGGGTGCTCTGGATTGCGTATTCAATCAGTCAGGCGCTGGGAAGTGATGCTCGCTCGGGTGCCTCAGTGGCACCCTGTAAGAGCATCTGCTGGCCCGCAACTTTGTGGCGATATGGTGTATGGGTGCTCCAACTCAGCACCACGGGATACGGCCCCTCAACTGCGGGCAGGACGCTGACACCGACTTGAAATGGTGTCAAGATCGCGCGAGCGATGTCGAGGTGATAGGCCTGTTTGTCACTGCGCTTGGGAGAGTCTGTACCGGCATGTCCTGCCACGTGCACGATCAACAATGTCTTTTCTCCATCGCTGCGCAATCGACTGACGATGTTGCCGTTGGTAGTGCGCGCCAGTTCAGCAAGGGTCAGATAAACATGGTACAGAGCCGATACCCAAGCTGTCTTCGGTAGCTCTGGCAGCACCGGTGTCTTAGTGCCTTCAAGAGTAGGGTTAATGAATTTTGATGGCTGTAAGCCTGGAGCTAGACGTACTAGCATCTGGGCTTCATCAATCGGCTGTTGTAACGATTCGCAGAATTCAGTCTCATGAGTTTTTAGGGATAAGCCATGCCAAAGTCCGGCTAATCTGGCCGATAGATTCGCTTGTGCAATGAGCTTTTGGCCGATTTGGGTGGCATGCCTTGTAACATCGCTGATCTCGCTACTGATGCCAATCAGGTAGGTCAAATGGCGATCCAATTCACTCAGGCCGTCCTCTTCTATGCTTTGGCTCTCAGCAAGGCCGCGGATAAATTTTCTTGCGCCGCGATCGTTAATGCCGTGCTGCCAATCTTCTGAAAAAGCTCGGAGCGATTGGCAATGATCTTTGAGACTACGTAGCACTCCCGCCGTCAGGTCATCTGTTTCACTGCGAAACTCTTCCATCTGTCGAAGGAAGGCGCCGGTCGTGTGCTGCAGTTGAATAGCAAGGGAGTCTAATTCGGCAAGCTCGGTTAGACGAGAACGTAACTTCTGTAATTCGTCGTCTTGCTTGGTCACTTGGTCAGATAGGATGTGGCGTTTATGTTCCTGGGTGCTTAAAGCATCAGTTTTTAATTGCAGTGCGTGGCTGATCAGTTTGCGAGAAATATTAAGAGGTGTCTTCTCGCTGCGGTTAATAGCAGCGAGTATGGTGTCGCTGCTGGGTGTTAAGTTGCGGCACCAATTTACGAAATCACTTAGGGCGCTAACTGCGGCTAAGCGAGTTGCTCTCTCGCGTCCCATCGCCGCTAAAAGGCAGGCTAAAGCTAGGCATAGACACGGCCAAAAAACCAAATTACTTAAAAATAGATTTTTGTTTGTAGCGGTGAGGATGAAGCGATCCATATAATTTGTGCTGCGAAGTGTCGCCATGGGCGCACTGCCTAAGTCTAGAGACGGCTCAGCTAAGGCTATGCCATTCGAGTCACTGATCTGTAGCCCCAGTTTGTCGATTGCGTGGGCTAAATCGGAGTGCATTCCTAACCACTGATCATCGAGTTGAACGGCACCGACCGCGATGATTTCATTGCCGTCCAGTCCCGTTAGGCCATGGGCAAGCGCTAAGATTGGAACACCCTTGGGGGAGGTCCAAAACACTTCATCTTGGTGGCTGACTAGCGGTGCTTCGAATGGGCAGGGAATTGCTGCCATATGATTGAAGGCGGCGTGGCCAATCTCATTACAACCGCGGCCCACTAATGCAATTTGATCGAGTGACCCTTTTTGAAGCTTGCCCTCGAGATTACCTTTGACCGAGTGCTGGAGCTTCCAGTTCATATTCTGCACAAGGGAGCTGTCGCTCGTCACTTTGGCCAGACTATTGAGCAATTGGGTTTTCGTCTCGGCGATAGCTACGAGGTATGTTGTGCGGGCAGCGGCAATTTCCGCGCGCCGATGCTGCAGATTTTGTTCGACTACAAGAGCGCCTGCCATTGCAACCACGGCGATGACGGTAAAAGACATGAGCGGCAAGCGAAGGGTTCTAAAGCGCATGCGCACGCACCTATTATGTTGTTAATATGATTACATAATAGTAACTTGCGTGCGGACTTAAATCAAACTTTGAGGCTCGACTAGCTCGACCAGCAAACCGCCGGTGGACTCGGGATGCACGAAGGCAATCCGGGTATGGTGCGCGCCGTTACGCGGCTGCGTGTCGACCATGCGCACGCCCAGGGATTGCAGATGAGTGAGTAGATCGTCCAGGTTCCTGACCGTCAGGGCCAGGTGATGAATGCCCGATCCCTTCTTAGCTAGGAAGCTGCCCACAGCTCCGGCACCCGGGGGTGAGGGCACCAGAATCTCGAGGCGCTCAACTGGCTCGGGGGGAGAGGTGAAAGCGGCCAGCATGACTGTTAAAGTCTGTTGTTCCGCTACCAGCTCTTCGCCGATCAGAGGCAGCCCGAGTGCGACATGGAAAAACCAACGGGCGCGCTCAGGGTCTTTGGGGGCGAGGCCTAAGTGATTGATACCCAGGACGTATCCGCCTTGGGTGGTCACCTTAGAGTTTGTCACCGAGTCCGATGGCTTCGATGGCATCCTTGAGATCCTTCCGCTGGTTGCCTTTCAGGATGGCCTTGCTTTGGTATAGCGCTATCAGCGACTGTTTCGCATTACCGGTAATGTTGCCATACTCGCTGGCGTCCAACTCTGCGAAGCGACTCATTAATTTAGTGAAAACTTCGTCGCGGTCGATGTCGGCTCCGGTCGACCATTTGCCTTTGCGCATGGCATTTGCAGCCAAAGCTACGACGCGGCTGAAGCGAGCGCCGCTGGTGCCCGAACGGCGGGATTTGCCAGCACGGCCTTTGGCCTTCAAGCGGGTGAGTAATTCGTCATAGGAGTAAGCGAATTTGGATTCGACTTCTTTAACGCCCAGTGGTGTATCCTGAACTGAACTCCAAATGATATTCAG
Source organism: uncultured Pseudomonadota bacterium (assembly GCA_903915625.1). Classification (GTDB taxonomy): domain Bacteria; phylum Bdellovibrionota_B; class Oligoflexia; order Oligoflexales; family CAIYRB01; genus CAIYRB01. The sequence goes on from CAIWTN010000223.1 coordinate 8,369, forward strand.
TGTGTCTCCCGGACGTAATTCTACGGATGCCATCTCCCCCCCAATGCGCCGAACTAATTGTCAGCTGTTAAAATCATTCGTCCCCAGATATCTGGCCAACTCGGACTATTAAAATGCCCTGTCAGCCAACCCCTGGGACTTCCCATATGAAAACTGTCCGCTTACAAGCTTTTGTTCTATACGCAATCTTCAAAATCGCGCAAGCTTCTTCTACTCTTTATGGTCCGCTGTTTATAAAAATATTTTTATATTGTCAATGTTAAACATTAAATAAAAACTATTGAGAACATCATTTTTAACAATCAGTAATTACAGATAAAAATATGAAACTGGTGATGCTGTGAAAACTGGATTGCTATCAGGACGTCGAATTAATCGCTTACGCATGGCGGTACCACTTATTCTATTGAGTGTCATCCTCATGCGCCTTGTTTGGATGCAATTAAGACATTATCCGTTGCAGTTCAGCTCTCGTGCACTCGCTGTAAGCGAAGTGGTGCGGTCTTTATCAGGTCGAGATTGCATGGGAAGTCGACAGTTGGCCTACACAGCCGTACCAGTCTTAGCCTCGTCTCCTGAACTTATCGAGCGTGAACGGCTGCGGCCGCTTAGGTCATTGGCAATGAAACAATTGATCACGGCACCAGGCTATGCCGCAGCTGTATTTTTATCGTGTCAGCGTGATGGGCAGGGTGAGCATGCATTAATCGTACTCAACAAAGTGCTGCTCATGATGAGCATTTTCTGCGCCACATTAATGACGCGTTTTATTTGTAGTTCTTGGACGGTGGCCCTCATCGTAGCTGGTATGCTGCTCAGCCGTGGTCGCTTGCAGGCGGAGATTGGGACCATTAGTCCAGACTACCTAGTCATGTTCGGAGTCACTGCTTGGCTGATGTGTTGTGCCCATTTTCTACGAACGGGAGCAACCCTCAGCAGTTGCTTTGCCATCTTAGCTGCAGCATTCGCTGCTACCGCTGATATCAGTTGTTTGATTTTGTTTGTAACGATGCCAACTATTCTGGTGGGCGGGTACTTCTTCCGTCGCCAAATGGCTCGACCAGTGATTAAGCGGCTGCGAGCAGTCAGTCGCAGAAAGAGGGTATTGCGGGGAATTGACGCGCTTGGGGCTACGCATAAAGCAGCTGAGATTGGGGTAGGGAAGAGCCCGATTACTAGAATGACGCGATCGGTGCGTTGGTTCTTGGGGATGGAGTTTCCAGCCATACTTGCGCCAAATTGGCGCCTTAATTTCCAACCTGGTGATTTGTTTCGAACCTTAGAAATTCCGTTTTTGCTTTGGGCATATTGGCAAAGACGCTGGGCCCGTTTAAGCCTTGGATGGTTGAGTGCTGGAGTTGCTGCCTCACTGCTAATACTATGCGCAGCCTGGTTTGCCGCGGATACAACTGGCATGACCACAATTCGCCAAATGTTAATAAATCGTGGGCATGTTGGCTATGGAGCGGCTGAATGGTGGTACCACCTTCAGGCGACAATAGATGGACATTTTTTAATCAGCTTAGTGGTGATTGGATTATGTGCCTGGCAATCGCCAGCTGCCGGTTTGCCCAGCTTCTTCGAGTGGACCTGGCTGACCATAGTCACGTTAGTCTGTCTAGTCGGCGCTACCTTTGGCGCTGACCTTTTAGACTTTCAAGTACTACAGTCCCTGTTTGCTCTGGGTGATGCAGAACCTTGGTTACTGCATTTACAGCCGCGCGGTATCACGCTCTGGCTTGAGCCTGCGGTGCTCGGCTTTGGTGTCAGTGGAGCCTACAATTTGATGAAGGTACTCGATAGTCGCATTGCTTAATGACGCCAAACCTGTGAATATTTGTTTAAATTAGTTCTTCAAAGTGAATGGGGGGGAGTGGTGCAGAAACTCCAGCTGATTCTGTTGACAATACTGGCAGCGTGCGAACATCAGTCACAAAAGCCGGCTGAGCCTGTGACTGCGACCCCAACCAGCGAGCAACATGCAGTTAAGCCGCCACCACGAGCCTCGAATGAAAAAGCTGTGGCGGCACCTCAGGATGACCAATGTGTGCAGTTGCCGAAGTTGCCTACGGCACCTCCGGTAGTGATCCCAGGAAAGAATTTGGTCCTGACGAAACTCCTGCGGCCTTGTGTGAGTCAGACTGGTTTGCGCGGTTATGAACGCACGTCGCCTTTCTTAGCCATGGGGTTCCCCTGTACTGGTGGTAGCGGCCGGATTGAGGTTAAGGGACATTACAATAATCCGAATCTAATCGTGTTTCTGCTAGGTACGGATTGTGGGATGTCGCCCAATAATAAAGAGGCTGCGCAAAGTTTGATCGCACAGGCTTACGATTTACCAACGACGATGAAGCTGGCCGCGTATACCCCTTTTGTAGTGCAATACTGGGAAGTGGCTGGAGTCAGTGATGCCGACGTAGGTTATGTTATTGAAATGCGGAAAGCCCCAGCTGTGGAGGGTCTTTGGCGACGTTTCCAGCAGAAAGAACATATTCAAGTTAGGCTATACGGCCGCGAGAATACCTGGGCTCAGGGCGATAACTTTTATTCCGTTGAGGGCTATCTCAAGATGACCGGACGGACTGCCTTCGAGCTTGAAGTCTCTAAGGTAAAGTCACTGACTAAAGATGAGATCGGAGTCATCCGTGCGCGCTGCGAGGCACTAAGGCCTAAACGTAACTGCACCGAAGTATTTTGAGCGTCAATGACCGACGTTGGCTCCTTGAGTGAGGACCCCCTCATCGCGCGGGGGTGGCGTGCCGATTGCCGATGGAATTGGTTTAGCGGGCCCAGATGGTCGACTGGATCCATGCGATTTTCCAGAGTTTACAATGCGTTTTTGCAAGCGATCCAAGGCTGCCCGAAGTGGTCGGTCATCTGGGTCTAGTTCAAGCGCTCTAATCCAAGCCTTCTCGGCAAGAGGCGGATTGTACATGCGCAGGAGCAACGTCCCCTTCATCTTATTGAGCTGGGGACTGTTGGCGAAGAAGGTAAGCAGGCTGTTAACCTCGACCAAGGCTAACTCATATTGACGTTTCTTGAATAACTCTTTGATCTTGGCCAATCCCAAGGTGTAGCTCGGTGCTTGTTTGGGGCCGTCGCTACTGCCGACACCAAAGGCAGAATCGACCAAGGACGTATCGCCAGCTCGATCAATCCTGGGCATCCCCGCTAGCATCTCTCTGTCTGTACTGACTGGGTTTGCCGTATCACGAGTTTTTTTGCCGCTTAGAATGTCGGGATCACTCACCCCGATGTCGGATATAGGTACCTGCACATCGTAATCGTTAGCTGACCCCGGTATTTCGATACTATATTCACGATCTCCAACTGCAGATTTGATGACAAAGGTTTCTTGCGGTCCATTTCGACCTAGGCTCTCGGGCTCTGCTACGAATGGATAGGCGATATCTGTATCGCTTGGGGGCTCGTCATATAGTCTAGGGCCAACACAGGCTGTAGTGAGCAACATGCTTGCAAGCAGTTTATATCCTGCAGCGAGCATTAATGGCCTAAATTTAGCTCTTGTTTTAGTCAATTTCTTTAAACACTTTCTGGATTCATTTTTGAGTCAAGCTACCTTAGTAATTCAATGAAAAAATAACGTCACCACCACCGCCACCCTTTACTTTGGCGGCACTGCCGCTGACATTTACTGAAGCCGGACCTATATAGTGACCATAAAACGACATGGAAAAGCGGCGTCCTAGGAAAAAGTCGAAACCGCCACGTGCTGCGGGCGCAAGATATCCGGAGGCGATGAGAGTGCCCAAGTCCAGACCGACACCGGTACGCATCTCGTTGTAGGATTCGACTTGTCCGACAAAAAGGTAAGAAAAGTGCGCGTAAAGACCGACCGCAGTTTTAAAAGCTTTCGGTACTGGTGTGCTACTTGTGGTGGTAGTGCTCGAAGTAGTACTCGACGTTGACGTCGAGCCGCTCTCTGCAGGTGCAGACGAAACCACGCTTGAGGCTGCTTGCAGGAAGGAGAACATCAAGCCCACTTCGTTGTGGCGATTGTTAAATTTCTCCGTAGAGCGAATTTGGAGATTGAGCATTGCAGAGTCCGCAGGTCTACCCGATAAATTTGGCACCGATGCACCGCCTAAGCCAACCATCAGGCGATACTCGGGCGTGTATTCCTCGCTTAGTCGTTTAGGTTCAACTTGGCTGTAATCAACTGCTAACTTTTGAAAGCGGGTCTTCAGCGTTTCGCTATTATAGCTCCGCGCCCACACCATTTCTTTTGATTGTGAGTTGAATACATTTACGGCTAGCACCATGTGGCTGGTGTGATACACCAGGATCACATCCATAAAGTTTTCAATACCCATGGTGGTGGCGGCAGAATCGAGCTTTGCCATGTTTGTTGCAGGCGAAGTGATCATCAGCTTGCCATCGATGAGGCTCGAAGTGCGCGTTTTGCACGGAATACAATCGAGTATACGGACCTGACTATTTTCGCGAATGCGCTCCACTATCAGAGTTTCAATGTACTCCTCATAGGTGCGTGGGATTGCGCTGCTTACTTTCACTTTCCGAACGGCGATATTCGACAATCCCTTGATTTGGCCAGCTTTGACGTCGTAACCAAATTCGGCAAGTAGTTCATCGAGGACTGCGTGAAAGCGTCGTACTTGACGCGAATTAGCCACCGGTGTCGAATCCCTAGTTTTAGCAGATTCTCTGCTGCTATTCTTTTTGTCTTCGCTGCGTCCACGCGGTTGTGATTTTTGCACGGAATTTTGATCGACTTGAGTACTGTTGTCTTCTTCCTCTTGCTCGTCTTTGTACTCGTCCGTCTCAGCGGCGCGTGCGTCAATGGCAGCAAATGTGGTGGTAACCAACGCTATACACGTCAGTGACCGGATCGTGAATTGCCTGCCTAACAGTCGCATAAACGTACCTATTAAAGAGCTTACTTCGGAGAGCTTGCTTCGGGCTTTCTTCGAGCTATGTTCCGTGCTCTAGGTATCGGTAAGTCCATTACTAACTTTAGGGTATGGGAGCTGGACCAGCAGGTTTTGCCATCACCGGGGCAGACGCAGCGGCCTCACCGTTGTAATTGCCCATGGGCGCGCCGATTCTTTCAACGTCTCGACCAAAATACTGTTTTGATAGCTGAACATAGCGAGTGTAGAGATAATCGTAGTATCTAGTTCTGCCGTCTAAAGCATCAAGACCGCGGGCGAATATCCAGAGTGTTTTCATTCCATCTAGAAACGCTGGTGCGAGTTCGCTCATGAGTGCGCCGCCCTTATCTAAGCGCTCATCAAGACGAAGCATCATTTGATAAAAACAGAAATGGTAAATCTTGTTTTGAGACGCAGCTAAACTAGTGATTTGTGATGGCAGAGTCAGCATATCTTGTTGGTTGCCGGCTTCACCGCCGATTTTTTTGACCTTATCTATGCAGCGATAGAGCTCGTCGGCAGTTGGTTGTGGGGTCGAGTAGAGTAACACTCGGGTGTGCCAAGCCGTCGCCTTGCTCGGGTGCGGAAATGTGCTGTTATCTTGACTCTCTTCCTGGGTGTCACTTGCATCAGTGCCGTTGTCTACGTTATTTTCGGCGTCATCTTCAGCCAAATTTGCGTTGGCGTTAAGATTGTCTTCGATTCCCTCAGTCGACTTTGTGGTCGAACAAGAACTGAATGGGGATGCAGTCATGAGAAACGATACAAATATCGTAAAAGCTAGAGAAAACGCTTTGGAATTAATCCCAGCCCGCGATGCCGATACCAGTGTAGAAAAATGCTTTGTCTTTGCCCGTTTGAACGCCTGCCAGCAAATTGATGCCGACCGCGCCAAGCACGACATGCATGTTCCTAATTTCCAGCCAGACACCCGGAACATCGAGACCTACTCCTTTAGTAAGAAAATCACTGCTAGGATCCTGCGGCCAAACACTGCGTCCCTGTCTACTTACGGCGGCAATTCCTCCACTGAGCAACCAACCCTCGGAGGAGGTTCTCGTCTTCTCGACTACGTTCCCAGAGACTTCGCCTGGTTTCGAGATTGCTGACTCGGATGGAAGTGGGTCAATTTTGCCCACACCTATCATCGGTCCGAAATAGGTCAAACCGTAGCCGCCGGGATGTGACTGATAAAAACCATTGCCAAAAAAAGGTGCTACACGAGCGCCGATCCACAGTTTGGCAGTGTCTTTTGCCTGTGATTTTTCATTGGTCATTTGCCAAGCGACGTTAAAATGGACTGTAGGGTCGCTGGTATATCCCTGGCGGGAGGCGGTAGTCGAGGCGCTGGTGAAAAGCAGAGCTAATTCGAGGAAGAATTTTTTCGGATGAGGAGCCTCCGCCTCTCGGTCCAAGGCCTTTTCCAAGCTCTCAGTATAGCTGGGTGGGGTTGGTGTCTCTTCAGCCTTTTTGCGCTTTCTGCGTGAACGCATGCGCCGTAGATCTTGGTCGCTTTGTTTGTCCTCATCAATAACAGGAGGGGTGGCCGGAGTTGGGGAAGACAGACCTTCGATGAGTCCGCTGATTTGTCTAGCGGGTGCAGCGAATAGCAGCTGTGGCATCGCCAGGTACGCCACCAAGATAGCTGAGCCTAGGAGATGTATTCTACTGGGGTTTTGCATCTTTAATTGAATCATCCGACTAATTTAGCGCGTTAACTGATATTGAGCCTGTAAAAAATTTGCCTATCTGTGGCCAATACCTCTGGGCAAGCCTTTGGGTAAGCCTTTGAACGATATTCCATGCTGGGAAAAACATGCCCATTTTTTCTTGCCGAGGTGTTCGCTAGACTGGGAAATAGGCAACTCAGTGTGTCCCCGCCAATGTCTCTACCTTCCTTTTATCTCCATATTTAAGTCTCTCCTCTTGAGGAAACTGCCATGGGTGTATTGCGTATCAAAGACGGTCTTAATGAAGTTCTGATTCGCGACCCTTATGATTTGTTTACTGTTGACGCACCGCAGCTGCAGCCGCGTACCATACGCATGGAAAAGGCGCGCGCCATGATGGTGGGTCTAGTATTTGCTACGGCCGTTTCGGCAGTAGTCTTCTGGCAGATGCGACAGCGCACGATTGAACGTACAGATGATCCATTCGCTTATTTCGAAATAAAAGCAATAGGTGCTGATGGCCGACCGGTCACAGGCGCTTCCGTGCGTAGTGGTAACGAAGAACTTGGCATCACCGACAGTTTTGGCGAATGGCGTCGCTTCATGCGGGCTCACCTAGGTGGGACCATGGTCTTTCAACTGACGAAAAAAACTGATACCGGAACGTTAAAAGCCTTAAAGAATTTGGCAATCCCTGGCCAACTACCGGCGAACGGAGAGTTGGAGATGAAGTCGCGTGTGCTTATGCGCGATGCCAAAGTTCAAACTATGGTGGACACTCGCACGGTTGTTCGTGATGCTGCGCCCCACAATGCGCCGACTGAGTCGGCAGTGAAGGCTAGAGATACAGAGATCGACTCTTCATACGTCACGGAGCCTGCGTCTGCACCTACTGTAGTATCGAATGCTGCCACTAATGTAGCGGTAACAGCTGCGGCCAGCGCCCCTATGACATCTACGCCCGCAACTGCACCGGTAAGCGGCCAAGCTGCGGGCCCTGGTGCTGTCCTCATCAAGGCTGACACTAACTTTAACAGCGTTTGGGTGACGACCAGTGGCCATGCTACGGCCACCACTCGCTTGGTTGCAGAAGCGGCAAAGCAACGTATTCGCGAGCTAGGTATCAGCTTGAACGCTGCGAGCCCATGGCAAATCCGCTTGACCGACTTGGCTGTCGCTGGCTCCACCAGTCATTTGCTGAAAATTGAGGGGCAACTTGCCGGGGCGCATGGTCCTGCGCGCATCTATTCATTCCTTCGGAATTACGAGGATGCTCCAATGGCCACGGCACGTGCTCTACTCTGGGAGAGTACCGTGCATATTTCGAAGCCTTACGTAGTCGAAAAGAAGGGAGATTCGTGGGTCGTCGGACAATCTCCAGCTAAATTGTGGACAGTTGTGCCCGGACAAACGCTGTTTGACCAGAGCGGCCGTGCCTTCTCTGTGACTGGTGAAGCTGGTGGCTCGATGCGTTTAAATGTGACTGAAGGGACGCTCTGCGGTGGTGCGGCAAAGTGCGTAGTCACTAGTCCTGGTATCGAGCGTGCGCCTCCGCACGCGGACTGGACCAAGGCCCGACTCACCGTGCTCGGTGATTTGCCGAATGGTGCTACGGTCTATATTGGCGGGTATGAGGTACGCAAAATAGATGACGGTACCTATGAATACTGGAATAATCCGCGAGTTCCAGGGATCGTGACTGTGGAGCGTGACGGTAAGATCCTCCACCGTCTGCGTTTGGCTAATCAGCGGTCTGGTTTGGCAGTGCTCAGTTTGCCATCTGCTCCGCTATCCCGTCGTTGACAAATCATCCCTCAGAATTGACATTATTCGCATGACTGCCGCCGGGTGTAGGCACCGGCGGTTTCCCTTTTTTACCCTTGCTTGCTGCGGAAATACCCATGTCGACCCAAGTTTTGATCACTGGTCACCTGCACGAATCGGCAATCGAAGGCTTTAAAGCCAACAAAGCATTCCATGTGGTTTATGCGCCCGATTGCGAACGCGCGGAACTCCTGCGCCTTTTGCCGAAGGCGCAAGTATTGGTGACCCGGAGCGAGACGGATGTTGATAAGCAGGTGATCGAGCATGCCCCTGAACTTAAGGTGATCGCTCGGGCGGCCGTCGGTGTCGGTAATATCGATATCGATTTAGCGACCCAAAAGGGCATCCTAGTTATCAATTGCCCCGGCAAGAATACTAATTCTGCAGCTGAATTGACGATGGCGTTAATGTTAGGGATGTTCCGCAACGTGCCACAAGCGCAGCAAACGATGAAGTCAGGCGGATGGGATCGACATCGCTTCTCCGGGCGCGAATTACGCGGCAAACGCATTGGTATCGTCGGCCTTGGAAACGTGGGCCACCGGGTGGCAAAATTCGCTCGTGGATTTGATATGGAGGTGTATGCGTACGACCCCTATATTTCTCCGCAGGTGTTTGAGCGGCACCAGGCTAAGCCGTTTTATGATCTGAATGAGATGTTGAAGCAAACAGATATCTTAACCGTACACGTTCCCCTGAACAAAGAGACGAAGGGGATGATTACGGGGCAGCATCTAGATCTGATGCCTAAAGGAAGCTACGTCGTCAATGCAGCGCGTGGCGGCATCATCGCCGAGAAAGACTTAGTGACTCGCCTAGAAAATGGTCAGATCGCCGGTGCCGCAATAGACACTTGGGATAGCGAGCCGAAGCCGCTACCGGCTCTCCTCAATCACAATAATGTATGGTGTACGCCGCACATTGGCGCCTCCACTTTAGAGGCACAGATCGCAATTGGCGAGACGATCCTCAAGCAGGTGGAAAAGGCCGTGGCTGGTGGGGTGGTTGATTACCCAGTTAACTTGCCAGCAGTCGGTGTTATTGATAATCCACTGCTCAACGCCTATGCCGTGTTGGCAGAAAAATTAGGCTCCCTAATTGGGCAGATCCTAAGCTTTAATCCGAAATCTATTGACCTCAGCTACCGCGGTGATCTGGCGGCGCTAGACCATTCGATCGTACGTTTAAGTTTGATGAAGGGTTACGCCAGCAAGGTGGTTGATGGTTACGTGTCGTTTGTGAACGTCGAGACCCACATTGAAAAAATGGGTCTGACCATCAGCGAATCAACAGATCCTAACTTCCAAAGTTACAAATCTGCTTTAAAAGTCCGCGTGCGCGGCGCGGATGGTGCCGAGCTGACGGTTGGTGGCGTTGTCTTTGACAATCGCTATTCGCGTATCTCGCTCATCAACGATTTCTACTTTGAACTAGAGCCTGCGGGCGAGATTATCATCGTCGAAAATAACGACCGTCCTGGAGTAGTTGGTGATGTAGGCCATTTCCTCGCAACGCGCGGCGTCAACATCGACAGCTTCGAGTTGAGCCGTAATCGCAAAGGCGGACGGGCTATGGCGTTAGTGCGTATCGACTCTCCGCTTTCAGCTGAGGCAGTTGACGCGATGTCTAAGATCAACAACGTTTTGGCCGTGCACGGAGTGTCGTTATAAGTGAGGTTGGCCTCTGGTAGAGGCCGCAGTAGTGGTCGTTAAGCTAGTTCTTGGATGAGTGAGAGCTGCTCGCGCAAGTCGCGCAGTTGCTCCTCCCAGTAGCTTTGGCTGCCAAACTGCGGAAATGCGCGTGGAAAGGCTGGGTCTTGCCAACGCCTGCCGATCCAAGCACTAAAGTGCACGAAACGCAGGGCCCTCAGTGGCTCGATAAGCCGTAGGCTTTGGTGATCGAACGTGCGCATGGAGCTGTAGGCCTCAATCATGATGCTAAGCTGTCTTTGTGCGTAGTGATCGCGCCCTGGAATCAAGAGCCATAGATCTTGCACGGCTGGCCCGGTGACCATGTCATCAAAATCAACAAAGAAGAGTTGTTCCCGCGCCATGAGTAAATTGCCCATATGGCAGTCCCCATGGATACGGTGATGCGTGGCGGCGGCAAACCAGGGCGCGCTCAAGCTGCAAATTTGCTCCACTGTAGCTGCGTACGTGCTGGCTATATTTGGGGGAAGGATCTTCGCGTCTAAAAGGTGCTTTAAATTCGCGAGGCCATAAGTCTCCGGAGTCAGTGCCATCCTATGCTCAGCGCGTTTACTAGCTCCTACGTTATGGATGCGGGCCAGCAAGCGGCCAACCTGAGCCAGTTGATCATCACCAAGCTCATCCGGCGAGCGTCCACCAATTTTAGGAAAGACAGCGTACCAGAGATCCGCATCTTTCATTTTGTGGAGGGTGTCACCGTCAACAAAGCGATTCGGAGCGACGACGGGTATCTCTAATTCGGCGAGCTCTAAAAGAAAGGCGTGTTCCTCACGAATCTGGGCCTCACTCCAGCGGCCGGGGCGATAAAACTTGGCAATCAAGAATCGCTCGGATGGGGTGCGTGGTGGCGTGTCCAGCTCTATTTCCAACTCATAGACGCGGTTCTCCATGCTGTTCAATGCCAATGCGCGTCCCGTGCAACGGCACCCTGTCGAGCCTTCTACGGCGTCGAGAATGCGGTCTGGAGTCAGCTCGTAGAAGTATCGGGTGTGAGCGTCCCCCCAAACAGAAGGACCATTCGGTGAGCCCTGGGCTATGCCTTGGGAGGGGTCACTAGACGAGTTGGTCATGAGCAGCTTCCTTTAATTCTGATAGAATGAACCGAGTATCATGGTTAAGCGATGGGGGAAACCGTGAACAAAGCGTTTAAAATCTCATTATTTACCTTACTTGCTGGGACCCTGACTTTAGCCGGGGGCTGTCGCCACGGCACCAGCAAATCAGGAGTAAGCGGAAGTAATTTGGCCGCGGCAGATGCGGGAGGTTTTAGCTTTGGCGATCAATCACAGTTCTTCTTTGGTTTGGCTACTGCTCCGGCACACGTTGAAGATCAGTTGAATGATACCTGGTTGGACTTTGCTCGCAGCGGGCGGGTTGCCGCTTGGGCCAATCAGCGCGAGCCTGAGCGTCGACTCGATTTTTGGTCCAACCCTGATGAGGAAATTAACCTTGCGGCCGAGACCGGCGTCACCGTCTTTAGGCTGGGTGTCGATTGGGGGAGGTTGGTGCCTCAAGCTGGTGCGCCTATCGATGCGGCGGCACTGAAGCACTATCATGAGATAGTCGACAAAGTGCGGGCCAAAAAGATGCGCGTCATGCTGACTTTGTTTCATCACAGCCTACCGAAGTGGGCCCTGGATGTGGGGGGGTGGACGAAGCCCGAGGTGCGAGATGCGTTCATAAGTTTCGGCAAATCGATGGCGGACAGTTTTGCTGATGACGTCGACTACTGGGTGATTTTCAACGAACCAGCTGTCTTTGCCCTGCTGTCGAATGTGGCAGGCATTTGGCCGGGCGGTAAACCCAGTCCGATGGCTATTTTGCCCCTTCCTGGCGCACTCAAGGGGACCTACTTTAAGGTCGTCGATAACATGACCGCCAGTCATCGTGCTCTGTACGATTATATTCATGCTCAGGGAAAAGCAGGCCGGCGCAGTCCGGTAGTTGGTATCGCGCAAAATGTTGGGCATCAATTAGCTGCGAGTCGGCTTGATATTCCGAGTGTTAGTTTTGCTAGGCAGGCGGTGAATTATAATTTTATCGACGCTGTCATAAATCAGCTCGATTTCATCGGGCTGAACTACTATGGAGCAGAGCTTGTGAAGGGCAAGGGAACTGTCGTCGACCCGGCCTATGAATATAGCGAATCTGGTCGTATCGTTGATCCCCAAGGGATGTATCAAACATTCAAGCAAGTTCATGAGCGCTACAATGAGAAATTCGTCAATCGCAGTACCAAGACTAAACTGCCGTTGATTGTGACCGAAAATGGGATCTCAGACGGTAGCGATATTCTGCGTCCAGCCTATCTAATCGAGCACCTTCGCGTGATAAGGGCCTTGATGGATGAGGGTATTCCGATTCAAGGTTATGTTTTTTGGACTATTTCCGACAACTGGGAGTGGGCCGACGGTTACTGTCCCAAATTTGGCTTGGTGGCCGTGGACCGAGCGCAAAATCTAAAGCGTACCAAACGCCCATCTTTTGCCCTTTTTAAAGCGATTGTCGAGCAGGGCGGCGTTAGCGGTAAGCAGGCTAATGAGGCCTGGCAGTTGGTGGCCGAGCATGTCGGCAAACCTCGCCCGTTCTGTCGCAATGCTGATGGCATTACGTCGGAACAAGAACCGTATGATCGACTCATTGTGGACCGAGACTGGCGCTTTATCAAAGATCGTCCTTTGAGTAACGCAGAAACAGGGCCATTTGAGGCGTGGGAGATCGGGCGCTAATTGTTTCATATTAGCGAGGATTTTTCGTTCGACAGGATGCGCCGCGAGAGTGATGAGTGGGTCGCTGACCCACGCGGCATCACTGTAGCGGTGCAAATAAAGTCGAGATGCGAGCAGAGGCGGCGAGTCTTAATCGCAATCAGCCTTCAATCTTTTCGACGATCAGGTCAATAAATTGCTCGGGTGCATCATAAAACTCACCCATACTGTGGGATTCGGTGAACCACTCAGTGATGCTGTCCTTCTCGCCCTTCTTGGACATCGCCACTACTTTGTCGTAAGTGGAGGTCAGTTCAATCAGTCGGCGCGATACCCCTGCTGCGGCGGCTTGAGTAGACGGGTATTTCTCACGTAGATAACGCAGGACCAGATGAATCATCACTGGATCGCGTTTCTCCGCCAAGTTATACGCATCGGCAGCCGTTAGGTTGCCGTTCTCTAGGCCGGACAGAAGACGCAAACTCTCTCTCTTCTCATGTTCGAAACTCATACCATGCCTCCGCCCTAGGTTTTGTCAAATTAGCTGCGATCGTCTTAAAAGTGCGTCCGGGTCCGGGGAACGGCCACGAAACGCTTTGTATAACTGCATTGGGTGCTCGCTGCCCCCTCGCTCTAAGATATGGCAGCGAAACCGGTCGGCAACCTCCCGATTAAAGATGCCATGCTCCTTAAAGTATTCAAAAGCATCTGCGTCGAGTACCTCTGCCCACTTGTAACCATAATATCCGGCTGAGTAGCCGCCGGCAAAGATATGCTCAAATGAACATGAGATATTTGTACCAGCTACATGCGGCAGCAGATCCGTGAGTTTCACTGCTTCGGTCTCATATGCGGCGATATCAATGTCGTCCGCGGGTGCCCCACTGTGCCAAGCCAAGTCGAGAAAAGCAAACCGTAGTTGCCTCATCATCAAATAGGCTGCGTGAAAGTTTTCGCCAGCAATGATCTTATCGACCATATCCGTTGGGATGACGGCGCCAGTCTCATAGTGGCGTGCAAAGAGCGACAGGCTTTCCTTCTCTTTCGTCCAGTTTTCCATAATTTGCGACGGTAGTTCGACGAAGTCGCGGTATACATTCGTGCAGGATAGACTGCGGAACTGGCACCGTGATAGCAACGAGTGCAGGGCATGACCAAACTCATGAAACAGGGTCGTCACTTCCTGGAAGGTCAGCAGCGACGGCTTGCTTGCAGTCGGCTTAGTGAAGTTGCAGACGATGCTCACGTGTGGGCGCTGACTTTTGCCTTGATCCGTGTACTGAGAGCGAAAGCGTGTACACCAAGCTCCGCCGCTTTTAGTGCTGCGCGGAAAGAAGTCTGCATAGAAGAGGCCCATGTATTCGCCAGTTTGCTTTTGTACGACCTCGAATACTTGGACGTCCGGAGCATAAACAGGTAGATCATGAATCTCGCGAAACTCTAAATCAAACAGGCGTTTAGCATGCTCGAATGCACCGCTTAACACCTGCTCTAAGTGGAAGTATGGCCGCGTTTCCTCGGCGTTCAGTTGATAACGATCTTCCTTTAGCTTGGTCGCCCAATAGGCATAATCCCACGGCTGCAAGTCGTCACGGCAGCCGTGCGATTGCATGAACTGGTGCAGTTCCGCCATTTCCCGTTCAGCAGCAGGCTTACTATTGCTTAACAAGCGATGAAGAAAAGTACGCACCGTATCAGGGTGCTCAGCCATGCGTTCTTCCGTTTGGAAATGTGCATGGGAGGGGTAACCCAGTAGCTCCGCGCGTGCTTGCCTGAGCTGAATAATACGCTGCAAAACCTTTTGATTACTGTGTTCGCCGGAGAATGCGCGAGAGTTAAATGCCATCCACAGCTTTTGTCTTAGATCGCGACGATCTGCATACTTAAGCACAGGTAATACACTGGGTGCCTGCAGAGTGACGAGCCAAGCGTTGGCGTGGCCCTTCTCCTGAGCCGCTTGTGCAGCGGCCTCGATGGCGGAATCTGGTAGGCCGCTCAGTTCAGCCCTATCTGTGATGAGGAGCGTAAAATTATTGGTTGCCTTAAGTACATTCTCCGAGAATTGAGGACTCAGAGTCGAAAGTTCCTCGTCGATGGCCCGGAGTCGCTGCTTACCGTTTTCGTCAAGCATGGCGCCATTACGACGGAAGCTGCGGTAGGTGCGGTCGACCAGGGTTTTTTCTTCTGTGGTCAAGGTACTCGGAAGGTTTTGCTGGACGGCTTGAACGCGCTGAAAGAGAGCCGCATCCAGATTTATATCGCTTTCTAGTTTGATCAGTTTAGGCATCACCTCTTTGGCCAGGGCGTGCATAGCAGCGTCGCCATGGGCAGAGCGTAGATTACTGAAGACATATGCTATGTCGTAAACAGCGGCTGTAGCTGTCTCAAGCGCTACGATAGTATTGCCAAAATCCGCGGGCTGCGTCGATCCACTGATCTTGCTTACGGCAATCTTTGCTCCGGCAATCGCTACATCTAGCGCTGGGACAAAGTGCTCTATCTTAATGAGATCAAATGGAACCGCGCCGTATTTTACACGGGATGGCTCCAATAGCGGATTTGACATACGATTTGGTCACCTAGATTTAATCGCAAAGTATTATAAACTCTAGATACCTATGCTCTCGCTGTCAAAGCTAAAGCTTCAGCGGCTAGCGGTCGGCGCTGTAATTATGAGTGGGCTTGGCCCCCGCAAGTTTAGGCAGCAGCAAAGGCGGGCGCTCACCGGAGCGGCGGTTAGTACGGGCGTTGCCGAGCATTCACTGCCGAACTCGATATACTGATTATTAGAAAAGATGGTCCAG
This sequence comes from uncultured Pseudomonadota bacterium, assembly GCA_903915625.1. Classification (GTDB taxonomy): domain Bacteria; phylum Bdellovibrionota_B; class Oligoflexia; order Oligoflexales; family CAIYRB01; genus CAIYRB01. The sequence goes on from CAIWTN010000223.1 coordinate 23,997, forward strand.
CCGCGAATGCATGCGGCTCCGGTCATGCTCTGAGCGCAGACACTGCCGCAAGTCGAGGGACCAGCCGCTTCGTTGTAGGTGGAGAGGAATTTCGCGCCGGCACCAGGGCTACCGAAACAAGCAGCGCTAGCGGCCCTGGTGATCTCTAAATCGACAGCCGGAGGTGGCAAAGCTGCGGGAGCTGGAGGCGGAGTTGGTATTGGCGCTGAGGTTGGGCCGTTGTTGACCATGGGTACCGCAGGGGCGGTAGCTGTTGCATTCGAAGGCGGTGCAACTTCAGGTGCCGGCAAATCGAATTTTTGCCGCCGGTAGACCCGATCGTGGGTTGCGTCTTTTACCTGTAGATACACTGTGTTGGTTGGGCTGCTGAGAGTTGTGAGATCAGACTCACCAAGCATGATTTTTAAATGAAAGACCCCGTCTGCCAGTTCGATCCTATAAAAGGTATAAGGAGGCAGAGGTATAGGCGACGCATCCGTCTCGCTGCGGAAGAAGGTAAGTTGTAAATCAACCGGTCCGGACACTGGGTGGGCTTGGTCGTCAAGCAGGCGTCCTGAAAAAGGTAAGATCTGTCCACCTGCCGCGACCGCAAGGGCAGCGTTCAGCCAGACCAACATCAAACCTGTTATTAAAAGCCCGCGTTTTGCCACGGTGCCGTCCCTCCAGTTCAGAGCCCCACGGGACTCCGATAACTGGTGGGTCGGTAACCTTATGCTGCAACTTTAGCAGCGCCAACTTGGATGGTATTGGAGAAAAATAAATTAAACGTAGGTAAGCCAGGAATTAAAATCGCTTAGCTCGCCACGCGTTGATTGTTCGAAGCTTTTAGCTAGGCGCAAGGTGACCGGTCCGGGTACCCCAGTCCCGATAGCACGTCCGTCAATACTGGTGACGGGGGTGATCTCAGCCGCTGTTCCAGTGAAAAACACCTCATCGGCCTCGTACAGTCGATTACGCGTGATCTGTTGTTCTACCACCGACAGTCCGTGGCTTTTCGCCAAAGTAAAGATGGCGTCTCGAGTGATACCCATCAAGATGGCACCGGTCGTTGGCGTTACCAAGTTGCCCTTTTCGACGATAAAAATATTCTCGCCCGAACCCTCCGCAAGGTATCCCTGCTGGTCCAGTAAAATTGCTTCGTCGTAACCACCTAGTGTGGCTTCGCGGCGAGCCATGATTGAGTTCAGGTAGCTGCCCGACAGTTTGGCCCACGGTAGTGAACTCGAGACGTCAGGGCGGCGGAAGCTAGCGATGCAGGTTTTTATGCCTTTTTGCATCGCCGCGTCACCCAGGTATTTGCCCCAATTCCAAGTCGCTATGGCAACGTGAATATGCGGTTCTTTAGGTAGTTTAAGCCCGCGCGTTTCGTGGCCAATGTATGCAAGAGGGCGGATGTAACACGACTTAAAACCGTTCGCGCGAATCAACGTAGCAGTGGCAGCCGTCAGCTCTGCACTCGTGTACGGGATGGAACCGCCGAAGATACGGACGGAGCGTTGGAAACGGTCCATGTGCTCCGCGGCACGATATATGGCTGTGCGGCCGTCGGCAGTCTCATAAGCGCGGATCCCCTCGAATGCGGCTGAGCCATAGTGTAGGCTGTGAGAGAGCACGTGAACGTTTGCCGAGGCGAACGGGATGAGTTCACCGTCCATCCAAATCACCTTGCTATCGGCGTTATCAGCCATATGATGCGGTCTCCTTCGACATGGGGCGGCATGGTTGGCGCCAATGTAGACTAGGGGGCCTGAGCTTGCCAAGGTTTTATGCAGGCTCATCTTATGCGCGCTCATTAGGAGTCAGTGATGAAGGCAGTGATTTTTGATTTCGATGGTTTGATGGTAGATACCGAAACCCCAGCCTACGAGGCGTGGTCGGCCATTTACCGTGAGCATGGCGCGGAGCTGTCCCTGTCACATTGGGTCCAGTGTGTGGGTGCTGCGGACCTGCCGTTTGATGCCGTAGCCTATTTGGCCCAGGTGACTGGTAGATCCTTAGACCGGGTGCGCTTGACGGCCGATAAAGAGGCGCGTAAGTCCTCGGTCTGTAATCAATTATCGCCGTTACCAGGGGTGCTCGACCGATTGGCCGAGGCGGATGCCCTGGGTCTGCCCGTAGCGGTAGCTTCAAGCTCGAGCGCCGAATGGGTGCACGGTCACCTCAATAGATTGGGTTTGTTGTCACGGTTTCGTCTGACCCGGACGCGTGGCGATGTGGCGCGTGGCAAGCCACACCCAGATCTTTACCTCAGTGCTGCAGCTGGACTTGGGGTGTCACCAAGTGAATGCGTGGTGTTTGAGGACTCTCTGAATGGCTTGCGCGCGGCGAAAGCCGCTGGTGCACGTTGTTATGTGATTCCGAATGCAGTAACTACAGGATGTGATTTTAGTGCGGCTGACGGCATTTTTTCCTCACTAGCGTCCATCTCACTAGCTCAATTACGTCAATTCTAAGTGCTCATGCGCAGTCTCATTCATAAAAATAGCGAGGAATATAGGGCCATTGGACCTGTGACTGGCACTGTCGCCAGTGGTCTTAGAGTGGACCTTTTTCTGGCTCGCTATTACCCATTTCATAGTCGCAGTGGCTGGAAAGAGGCGTGCCAGCGTCGGGAGTTGCTCGTCGACGGGCGTCCAGTGCGCGCTTCGCATCGGTTGCGTGGTGGTGAACAGCTATCGATTTATCATCCTTTGACAGCAGAGCCAGAGGTAGATGATCGGATTGCCGTCCTGGGCGAAATGAACGGGGTGATTGCCGTGTATAAGCCGGGTAATTTACCCATGCACGAGAGCGGTGAGTTTCGCCGCCGTACTTTTGCTGCCATGCTGGCAGCTCAGTGTGGGCCAGAGTGGCATCCCGTGCATCGCTTGGACCGCGAGACTAGTGGAATCCTGATTTGTGCTGAATGTCCGAAATTGCGGATGTCTTTGAGTAAGCTCTTTGAGTCTCAGCAGGTCGACAAGCGCTATTTGGCCATTGTCCAAGGCGTCGTACCATGGACCGATCAGTCTTTGGTTGGCGCACTAGCTCCCGACCCAACAGCCTCCAGACCTCGGTACCTAGTCGATAACGCCATCGGTCTGCCGGCGCGAAGTGATTGTCAGGTTCTGGAGCGAGCCGCTGCGGCGACGCTCGTTGAGGTGCGCCCACGCACTGGTCGCACTAATCAAATTCGTGTGCATTTGGCCTGGGCGGGCCACCCTTTAGTTGGCGACAAGGTCTACCATTCCAATCCTGAAGTGTACGCTGCATATCACAGGGGCGGCGACAGTGCGCAGGTTCGGCAACTGGCTGGGTTCTCTCGTCACGCGCTACATGCCGCAAGTATCCGTTTCGCACATCCGAAGTGTGACGGAGAATTTGTCGCGAGCTCACCTCTACCGTCAGATTTGCAAAAGCTCTGGCATGACTTTCAAAATCGCAGCGAGTAACATTCTCTAAGAGTTGCGATCTACCGCCACTTAAAGAGGGAGACCGCGTGCCCCTAGCTCCTTTGATCACCGACCTTGCCATCCTCCTCGGTGTTGCCGCGCTGGTGACGCTGGTGTTTCGCACGATCAAGCAACCAGTGGTCCTGGGCTATATCGTAGCTGGAATGATCGTAGGTCCCTCAGGCCCATCGTGGATCTCGGTGATTGATGTTGAAGGGGTTCGCATCTGGGCGGAACTCGGCGTTATCTTCTTCATGTTTGCGCAAGGACTAGAGTTTAGTTTTCGTCGTTTAGGCAAGGTCGGAGGCGCGGCAGCAATCACAGCTGTCGTGCAGATCGCTAGCTTACTAACGGTGGGTTATTTGGCCGCGCGGTGGTTGGGCTGGCGCCCATTAGCCAGTGTTTTTGTCGGCTGTATGCTCTGTATCTCGTCTACGACGATCATTTTGAAAATTTTTGAAGAAGCTGGTCTTAAGACTAGACGCTTTACTGACGTGGTTGTCGGCATTTTGGTGGTGGAAGATTTAGCGGTTGTGATCATGTTGATGGCGCTGACTAATTTGGCTACTTCGGCAACTATCAATGGCCTGGGCCTATTGCTAGCAGGTCTTAAGCTTGGATTGGTCGTCGGCACTTGGCTAGTCGTTGGTTGGTTTGTCATTCCGCGGGTGATGCGATTGATTGCTAGCCGCGGCACTAATGAACTGCTGATCGTGGCGTCCCTCGGTTTATGTTTAGCCATGGCGACCTTGTCCGCTCAATTTAGCTATTCGGTGGCGCTGGGAGCCTTCATTATGGGCTCTATATTGGCGGAGACGCGCGAGGTCGAGCGCATTGAAGTTCTCGTAGCCCCATTCAAAGACATTTTTGGCGCCGTGTTTTTTGTGTCCGTCGGTATGCTTCTTGATCCTGTAGCGATTATTCAAAATTTTGGTGCTGTGCTTTTACTGACGGCAGTTGTGATTTTCGGCAATACAGTGTTAGTCAGCGCGGCGGCTTTAGCCACCGGCCAAGGTCTGCGGACTGCTATCAGCATTGGCTTTAGCTTGGCTCAAATTGGTGAGTTTTCCTTCATCATCGCTAATCTGGGATTGATTTATAAAATCCTGGATCAGAAGGTTTATGCCATCATTGTAGCCGTTTCGCTGCTCACCACATTCCTGACGCCTTATTTGATCAAAGGTGCACCTCTGATTGCCTCGGCTGTGGAAAGGTGGTTGCCGGCGCGTGTACTGGATAGGCTGGCAACCTATGAGGCTTGGAGTCAACGGGAAGGTGCGGTGGCTAGTGACACAGCGTCCATGCGGCCGCTTCTGTTCCGCTGGCTTGCTAACGCTGTCCTTGTCATCACTTTGTTTACGTTGTCTGCCGACCTAATATATCCGCAGCTTTCGTGGCTTATGTCGAGCAATGCGCTAGCTAGATTTATCGCTTGGCTATTGCCATTCCTTGCTAGCGCTCCATTCCTTTGGGGGATGTTGACTACTTATAAACCACGCGCAACAGATACTCCTGGGTTCCAAGTGAGGCGTCGAGGTAGCGCGCTTATTTTTAGCGGACTTTTGACCATCTTTCTTCTCGGTGCTTTAAGCGCAGCATTTTTCCCAGCTCGCATTGCTGCCATGGTAACCATTTCCGTGGCCCTGACCTTGCTTTTGGTACTGCGGCGCTATATCGATCGCTACTATCAGTGGTTAGAGCGTTCATTCGTTGCTGGGATCGGTCATCATAAAAAGCGCGCCACCAATAAAACTCATGATCATTTGGTCCCTTGGGATAGCCATTTGGCAGAGATTGCTGTCGGTCACGGCCCGTTCTTCGCTGGCAAGACGCTGATTGAATTGCAGCTGCGTGAGCGTTTTGGTCTCAACGTCGTAGTGATCAGGCGGGGCAGTGAGGAGATTGTTGCACCTAAGGCCACGGAGCGGGTGTTCCCGCATGATGTGCTGCTCTGCTTTGCCACGGATGCTGAGCTTGCCCATCTTACAGGTGAAGTTGCTCGGGTTCAGCAGGGACAACCGGTCGCAACGACAGCATCCACCTATGTGCTTAGGCCGATCAAAATCAGCGAAGACTCGGCTTTTGCTAGTCGCAGCATTCGGGATGCTGGGATACGTGAGTCATTCGACTGCATTATCGTCGGGATCGAGCGTGATGGTGCCCGGATTCAATCGCCTAAGTCTGACTTGACGTTGCACCCAGGTGATTTGCTGTGGGTTGTCGGTGAAACAGCGCGGATGGCCTTACTGCAGTCGGCAGCCATTACATCCACAGGGTCTCCGTCAATCACCGCTTCGTCGGCCGTTCCGGCGCTTTAAGGAGTTTCTTCGGTCTTACCGTAATGTTCGATGCCAATGTGGATCTTTGGCTTACCGTTGGCTTGCCGCCAAGCATTAGTGTCACGGAGCGAGTAAACACAACCGCAGTACTCTTGCTTGTAAAATTCTTCGCGCTTAGCAATCTCATACATGCGTTGAGAGCCGCCCTGCTTGCGCCAATTGAACTGCCAATATTCCAGACCAGGATAGCGACTCGCCGCACGGACACCGCAGCCATTGATTTGATCCATATCCTTCCAGCGCGAGATGCCTAGGCAACTGGTGAAGACTTTAAAACCATGCTCATGCGCGTATTCTGCGGTCTTTTCAAAGCGCATATCGAAACAGGTTGAGCAACGGCGACCTTTCTCGGGGTCGTTTTCCATGCCCTTGGTGCGGTCAAACCAATTGTGAGTGTCGTAGTCGGCATCGACAAATGGGATGCCCATTTGCTCGGCAAAGCGGATGTTCTCCTCCTTACGCATCAAATATTCCTTCTGGGGGTGAATATTTGGGTTGTAGAAGTAGACGGTCATTTCTATGCCAGACGCATGCATGGCCTCCATCACCTCGCCCGAGCATGGGGCGCAGCAGGAGTGGAGTAGTACCCGCCGTTCGTCCGACGGAGGGGTGATAATTGGGCGCTCTTTCGTAGTCATGGTGACATGAGTCCTAATGCTGGCGGTGACCGCCAGACATCTACCGTAGTATGGCCGGCAAGGCTAGGGCAAACGCGGTGCCGGCCGTTGCTCAAAACGGGGTGATCTGACCGCCGCAGTATTCACGAAAATCATATATAGATTGGGGTCTTAGGATTGGAAGAGAGAGTTTGTTTTGGCACTCGGTTGGGGACTCCACTTTCTCGGTGCTGGCGGCTTCCTCAGCGCTGGCGTGCTGGTTCAGGCTACTCATTAAAAGGGTCGCTGCTGCGCTTACAGTGGCTGAGGCGATAAGAATACGATTGCGGATAGTGCGGTTCATTGGTGCTCCTCCGTGCGATAAACCTAAGGAATTATATCATCGTAACGACCTTAGTGCCTTGCCTTTGATGCGAGAAAATCTCTGCGCAGAGCGGACAATCGGCCCCAAGGTCGTGTATGGTTAAGGGTGGATGATTCCAGCGCGACTGATGAAGGACAGATAGCTATGGCCTACACTCTGATTGGCTCAAAGACCTCGCCATATGTCCGGCGTATGCGCCTCTACTTGCGCGACATCCCTTATACCTTTCAAACTGTAAACATCATGGATCCAGTGGAAGATGAGCGGTTTTCCAGAATGAATCCGATCAAGCGGATTCCGGTATTGATGATCGATGATCGTCCGTTGTTTGAGTCACGGGTCATCTTTAATTATTTGCAAAAAGCACATGGCAGGCCGTCCCTAAGTTTGGCAGAGGAAAACCTAGTTAGCACGATTGATGCCTGGCAAGACCAACTCATCCAAACCTTCTTGTTGCAGCGCAGTGGCCAGATCATTGACTGGAAGAATAGCTATTATCAAAGACTCGCTGACCGCCACAAGATGATGACTAGCTACCTGGCGTCGGCCATTGTCAAAGGTGAATTCAGTCGCTGGGATTATCCTGCAATGAGCCTATATTCTTTGCTGGATTGGGGCTTTTTCCGCGATATTTTTGCCGATACGAAATTGGTGCCGGCGCTGCTCAACTTCTACGAATCAGCAGCAGTGCAGCCGGCAGTTCCGGGTACCGATCCGCGGCTAGCGTAATCTGTGGCATAATACCAATGAGACTTCGCGTGTAAATGTCAGGCTGATTAGTTGCCTTGGCACTGCCGGCGTCTCATCTTGTCATATTTACAAAGCAGGAGTGGACTATGGATCGTCGGCGCTTCGTTAGTTACATCGGAGGAGCTGTCGGTGCTGGTGCTATTAGTGCCGGCTGTCGTACATCAGGTGATAAGCAAGCTGCGTCCCAGGTGACCGGAGTTGGTGACTACCAGGGTCCCACTCTACCGGATGAATACTTTGCGCCAGTCAAATATTTGCCTATGAATCCCGACGCACCGTTAGCTTTGCCTAGCGGGACGCGCAAACGTGTGCTTGTGATTGGTGGCGGTATAGCTGGTCTTTCAGCTGCATTAGAACTATCTGAGCGCGGCTACCAGGTTACGGTTAAAGAGGCCGCAGCACAATTTGGCGGACGCTTGCACACGCGCACGGAAAATCTACGTACTGGTAGTTTTCGTGTCGAGCACGGCCTGCATATGTGGTTTCACCAGTACTACAACTTCTTTGATATCCTAAACCGCCTAGGAACGCTGGAAACGCACTTTGCGCCGTTCAACGAAGTCTATTATGAATTTGCCGATTACCAGCCAGAGCTCATCAAGTCGGTTGGCCCTTACCCGATCAACTTACTTAATATCCTTAAACAGTCACCAAACCTAAATTTGCTTAATGCAATCCAGACCATCGGTGCGGTTAAGGACATTGTTTTCTATAATCATGCACAAAATTGGCAGCGTTTTGATCAAGAGACGTTTACCGACTGGGGCAAGCGGACCCGGGTAAATAAGGGGTTTTGGGATATCATTATGGAGCCGGCATCGTCCGTGACCCTTAACGATCCAGGGCGCATCAGTGCGGCTGAGATGCTGCTTTATATGCATTATTATTTTATTGGTAATCCAAAGGCCTTTTTGCGCAAGGTCACAAAAGTCGATCACGGAACTGCGGTCATAGACCCCTGGGTGAGCGCTTTGAAAGCCAATCAGGTGACTATGATGGCAAATAGTCCAGTCGCTGGTTTACAGTTCAAAGGCGGCAAGGCTATCGGAGAAATCGGCAGCTCGGGCAATTACGATTACGTCGTCTTGGCTACGGATGTGCCTGGAACCAAAAAGATTCTAGCTGGCTCCGATTCTAGTGATGACCAGAGCACACTGGCACTTGGCAAGCTGAAGCAGAAGCTAAGCAAGCTTACGACGGCACCTAGGTATCACATACTGCGAGTTTGGTTTGATAAACCATCGGCCGCACGACCTTTCAGTCAGTCTGTGATCGAGACTCCGCAGTTTAGGCCGATCACGCTGATCGCCAACTTCGGCATGTTAGAGGAAGAAAGCGCTGCTTGGGCGAAAATCTCTGGTGGCTCGATCTTTGAGTTTCATCTCTACAACACTCCCGAATTTGCTGGCATGGGTGCTGATGATATTTGGCGCGCCATTAGTTCACAAGCGCTACGCTGTCTGCCAGAGTTGATCGGTGCCAAACCACTTGATTACGCACTAGGGTCGATGGAAAACTTTTCCTCATTTGGCGTCGGAGAAGGCGTTGAGCGCCCGACACCATTATCGGCGCGGCAGGCTGGTGTGAGTAACATGGGCCTTGCAGGTGATTGGGTGGCGCTACCATATCCCAACGCACTTATGGAACGATCCGTATCGACAGGGCGAGAAGCCGCCAACCGCATTTTACTGGATGACAACGTGCGTCAGGTTGAAGTTGCGGCAGCGAAGAGTAACGGTCCTGGGTTGATGCCGCAATTTTGATGGCGTAATTCTGATGAGTAATTCCCGCAGCTAGGCTGCTGTTGGCAATTGGTGCTTGAAAGTCATTCGTTGCCGCTGCGCCAATACCGCATCCAAGTCTTTAGTAGTCCGATGCTCTGGGTGTAACCAAACACTCAGGGCATCTGGCTGTAGAATGATAGGGCAGCGGTCGTGCCCTGCGGCCCGGATTTCACTGGGCGGATCATCGGTGACGATTGCGAAGCCATTGGCAAATTTATTTTGCTGCCCTGAGGGCGAAAAGATGACAGGCACAATAAGGTCGCTGCCGTCGTCAGGATTAAATTGGATGATAATCTTGCGCAGGTGCGTTGGCTTAAGTTCGGTAGCCGTTGGTTTATAAGGCTTACCTGCTAATAAGATTTTCGCCTTACGCTCTTCGGTTTGTCTGGTGAATTCGGCCTGTATCTGCTCCAACGTTACGACCCCGGCCTTAAGTAAGTCCCTTACTTCAACCCATTCAAAAAATCCGCTGAGCACAATGAAGCCGTGATGTTGCATAAAAGCATTCGACCAAAATCTACTTGTCAGGTTATCGCGGCGTGCATTGTAAGTTGTGTAACGCTCCGGATTGGTAATATTTGGATGGGGATACGCACCGTAGCGCTGGAGCTGAACCAGCTTCTGGTCTTTTTCGGCGATGATCACCGGAGCATAGTGACCCGGATATATCCGACTATGGAGCGGAGGGAAGTGCTTCGGGTCGGACATTGAGGCGCTGCCGTAATCATCCATGTCGTGCCGAATGACAATCGCGCCGAAGTTTTTGTGCAGGTAGTCGAGGTCGCGTTTAACCAGAGCTGAGTAGCACATAGTTGTAATCAGCCTTTGAATGCGGTCGATGATAAATTTTGATAGAGCTCATTCATCTCGCTAACTTTGGCCTTAAGTCCCCAGCGCTCGTAGGCATCGCGGGCACTTTTGATGGGAGCAGCAGCCATAGTTGGCTCATTTTTCACTAGCAAAAATCGGCCAAAAAACTCAGCAATGCAGGCCTCATCGCTGATGTAACCCAATTGTCTTGCTAATTCTGTGGACTCGGCCAATTTCTTGCAGACAGTATCGAGTGGTTTTTCACGCATAATATCCCATAGAGCATCGACAAAGATGACTTTATGCTGTGAGTATGTTGGGGAAATCTTCCCATATAAAACTAAGTTGCGGCGAATTAGGCGCATGATTCGGCGCATTCCTATCCGTTTGATTCCAGAGGCACTGGGATACAAATTGGTAATTGTTATTGCAATATAGATATTGAAAAGAGGACTTTTGAAGTTGCCTCGATATGTTCGAAAAATAGTTGAGAGCATGACTTGCTTCAGAAGCCGCTGCGCTGCAGCGAATTCGCCAAGAAGCATTAGAGCTAAGCCATGATAGGCCGATTCTTGCATGATTAATTCTAGACTCGATGTTTCGATGCCTTGAAGGTGTGCGACACCTGTCATATCTGGGGTAGTCGTTCTTAGATTAAAACGGATCTCAAGGATGTCTTTAGTCTGGAAATCGCGCAAAGAGGAGCGAGTTCTATCGATAAAATCTAGCCGATTGCCAAAATTGTGTTCATGAGCAACGGTTGACCACTGATCGCTGGTGGCGATGAGGTCGTTTAATTCTTGGCCTGTTGCAAATGATTGCGTTAACAGTGTCATTGCGGCGCTTGCGGCGTAAACGAGGTCACCACTTTCGATAAACTGTCTAACCAGCGCTAGCGCCTCCTGCGGATCTTGGATGCTTTCTGGATGCCATTGTCGAGCAAATTGCAGGTAATCGAAGCGCATTCTAAGGCTGTGTGGAGCCCCAGGCCAAGTTTTACTAAGCGCAAGGTAGCAATCTATAGTCTTGTGAATCGTCGGTGTGTGAATGAGTTGACCATCAAGGCGACTGGTTGCGTTTATAGTTACCAAAGCTAGGTAAAGAAAAGCTGCAGGAGAATACTCTGACTGTCCAAATTGCAGCACCAGATCGATTTGCAGGTCGAGCAGCAGCAAGGCTAAGTTAGGTCGCGATAGCATACTTGGGTAGATGGCAGTCGATAGTAGCTTCATGGTTAAACTAGCCAGCTGATCCTGCACAACCGGCAGGTTCTTAACCTGGACTATGGATAATGTGCCCATCGATTTTTGTCGCCTCGTCGCCACATAAATCGCTCGGTAAAAGGTCGGATGTGCTGGTCCGAGATAGGCTCCAAGATCGGCTAATCCTGCTAATGCTGCAGCAATAGCTTCATCATTTTTGCCAACGGCTGAATACAACGCGCAACGTTCACACTCGATGCTTGCTCTGGCAAATGGCGTGGTAGCCACGATGAGCTGATCGTTCAACTCTGCCTCGGCGGTCACAAAAGCATTGGGCGACGCGGCTGACGTGGCATCGCCAAGATACAGCTCCCCAGCACCAGAGCTAGTTACGCTGGCGGGTGCGCCGCGAGTGCTGCTCTGTGACTGGTTGAATTCCAGGCGTTTACCTGGTTGAGCCATGTTTAGTGAGTCCTTTTAGTCCTTTGATTTGAAGAGCACCTAAAGGCCGATTTACCTTCAGATTTTCTCGCATAGGAGGGATCGGCTGGTGGAGTTGAAACTGAAGTTTGAGCATGTGCCACAGCATCGGCCGGGAGATTGCCGGCTTGGAAAAAGTAGAAATTTTTTGACAAATAGCTCATGTATACGTGAGATCTCAGCTTGGTTAATGACATTCTAGCGAGGCATCACTTGGATCAACGCTCCGTCAGTGTATTCCCCCCGTGGCGCCGAGTCGTCCAGGCGGAAGCTATTTCGTGGCTTAATGCCCATAGGGCAGAACCAGGGACTAGCATCATCACGTCGCTTCCTGATGTGTCCGAGGTACCACCGCATCGTTTTGATGAGTGGCGGGCTTGGTTTATAAATGCAGCAAGGACGGTGATTCGGTGGTTGCCGGGTGACGGAGTCGCCATTTTTTATCAGAGCGATATCCGCTTTGAAGGTAGATGGGTGGATAAGGGCTACCTGGTGATGCGCGCGGCGGAAGAGGAAGGTGCCGAGCTTGGGTGGCACAAAATTGTCTGTCGCAGACCGCCTGGTAATATCGCACCCGGACGCCCTAGTTACTCTCACATGATCTGTGTGGCCCCCAAAATAGGCGCGGCGCCAAGTAGGCCAGGACCTGATGTGTTGCCGGATGCTGGGCATATGTCCTGGAGTCGGGCGATGGGTGAGGTGGCTTGCCGCGTTGCCTGCCGTTTTTTGCGTGACGAAACGGCCACTCGACTTGTGGTCGACCCCTTCTGCGGCGAAGGCTCAATTTTAGCGATGGCGAATGCATTTGGACTGGCTGCTATTGGCATTGACCTGAGTGGCAAACGCTGTAAAGCTGCTCTGCAGCAGGTCATTCAGGCTCCCTAAGGGGAAGAAACTCTAGCGAAAGGACTGCATCATGGTTTGGAACGGCGCACAATTTCATATGCTGGTAAATCACCTGCCTGTGATTGGGTTTGTTGGAATGGTGTTAGCACTCGCAGTCGCGGTGACAGTACAAAGCCTCGATATCAAGCGCTTCGTCCTAGTTGCGACTGCTCTTGTTGGTCTGAGTGCATTGGCACCGTTCCTGACGGGCGAGTCGGCGGAAGAGGTTATTGAACACGAACCCGGAGTCAGTGAGTCACTGATTCACGAGCATGAAGAGCTAGCTGAAATAGCCACAGTGCTCTCAGTGATAACGGGAGTCGCAGCGGCTGCCGCTTTTGTTTTGCAGCGGAGTCGGCCAGACACTCTCAGGCTAACCGTGCCTGTGGTGCTGTTACTCTCTGTCATCAGTTCCGGACTGATGGGAGCAGCAGCCCACGAAGGTGGCAAGATTAGGCATCCCGAGATTCGGACCGATGCTGATGGGGCGATGCCAGGCGAAACTGAAAATGAGAGTCCAGGAGACTAATTTTTTGCCAATTTAATTAGATGCTTGCGCTATCTGGCCTGATTGGCTGGAGGGCGCATTTTTTTTATCATTGGTGAAATTTTGGGCTTAAGTTTTTTTTTATTTTGCCGATAAGGAGCGCAATCGCGAGGGGTCCCATTAGGTTGGTTGTGACTGAGAGAAACTTCAGCAGCGGAGATTGTTTTATGGCGGCGAAATTGATTGCACTCGGTTTATTAGTGAGCACGATCGGATGTGTACCGTCAGGCAAGAAAGCGGCCAGTAAGTCGAAGTCTGAAACCGCTGAGGTGCCGCCAACTCTAGGTATGGGCTACGATACCGAGATGTTTAAGAATAAAGATATCTGCGTTGAGTTTACTAAGACTCCGCAGTCTGGATCTGGGATTCAATACTTGTTTGAACGGGTTGAGTCTCTAGATGACCGAATGAGCAGCCTTGGATTCGAATCTTCGGTAGCTCTTTCCTATGGTCTCGCAACCGGAAAGGCGACAGCCGGATTTGCCACAAGTTTGAAGGAGACAGCGTTCTCCGCTACGTACCTATTTGATATGAGCGTCATGAACGGGTCCGCTCATGCGACCGGAATCAAAGTCTCAGTCCCTAGCACCGATCCCGCTGCATTTCGTATGCAATGTGGTGATCGCTACGTGAGTGAGGTCTCCGAGGGGGGGCGACTCCTCGCTGCTGTGACTTTTTTGTTTTCCGATCGCGACAGTAAAGACTCATTCAACAGCACTTTCTCTTTAGGTGTGAAAACGCTTACTGTTGGTGCCGATATCTCCGCTAAATTGGATAGGATGGTGACGGAGGCAAATCAGAAGACCACGATTCGAATCTCCCTTAATCAAAAAGGTGGTGATCCAACCCTTCTTAAACAGGCATTTCCTAATGGTGAAGATGTGCTGATCTGTGACTTGCAGAATCGCACAAACTGCAAAAATGCGATAACTGGGCTCTTTAACTACGCGACGCAGGTATTTCCTGGGTCAGTCAGTACCCGTCCCTATATCTATTCATACTCGACGGAAAACTATCCTGGGGTCCCAACATCTGCAGTGTCTCAAAATGCTGACAAAAAGGCGGTAAAAGATGCTACTGCCGCTCTTATCAAGGACGCGACATCTGACCGTCAATTACTGAGCGATCTTTTGGCTTACCAAGGTGGCTACGGGACAGCGTCTCGCAAGGCAGAGATGGCGGCTACACTACGTGCGATCAACGACAACCTGAGCAAGCTGCTCACCAATATCAGAGGTTGTATCGATGGCTCCGGTCCCTGTGAGCCACTAGAAAAGCTCGGTTTGGCAACCTACTCCAAAGATCTGTTAGTGCCCGTCGGCGATGTGGTGATCACGGCTGCGATTGGCGGGTTTGGCGGTGGAAAAGTGGTCCAAAGTTGTGGCGACTATGCGGCTGGGCTACATGGTGAGAGCGGTTTCATCCTCAACATGGCCGGAGTGGTCTGCAACAATGGTGATCACCAAAAGCTCGTCGGTGCTCGGCCTGCCACGTCATTCGACCAACGTTGTCCCAGTGGCTCGGTCTTAACCGGAGTTCAGGGCCGCAGAGAGACCTTTGAACGCATGACGCTGATCGGCTCTCTGGTTTTGGAGTGCACACCTCTCGATGTACTGCGCTCGGGTGGCTCCGCTCGAAACGAAGTTGTAGTTTTTTCTGGTGAAGAAGAGCGCTCGCAATCAGCACGCTGCGAACCCGGTCAAGCGGTAAAGGCGGTCGTGTTCGGCGCTGGAAATCTGGTCGATAGCATCGGCCTGCAGTGCATAAAAGTGCTCTAATTTTAGGCTCAAATGAGAATTACTCTCACTAAATTATGTGAGGGTAAGATTTGACGAAGTGCTCGGAATATGATGGACTTAAGTTGTCTAGAATTATCAAGGCTGCTGCTTGTGTAAGGGGCAGCCATCTCTCTGAGTAGTGGGGCCGTCTATTTCTGCGGTTAACCACTGTGCGGGAGTCCTACTTCCTTTCTATCGGGCTAGTGGGTGTTCTAGGTCTGACTAAGAAATTTCAACCGAGAGAGCTCCACTGATGTCTGAACCTAAAAAGAAACAACGCCATTTTGGTGCCTATCTTTCTCGCAAACGCGCAGAAGCGGGGCTCAGTCAGGATGCTGCAGCGGCGGGCTTAGGCTACAGCGCGCGCTATTTCTTGTCGCGCATCGAGAACAATAGAGTCTCATTACCTTTCGAGAAAATACCGCAAATCGCGGCTCTCTACGGCATACCGCTACAAGAGTTGGCTCAGGCTGTCATTGAAGAACAAACTCGAATCTTAGTCGAGCGAGTACAGAAGATCGTTAAAAATGCGACACCTCGCGCGCCTCGGCAGCCACGCAAGGCTTGAGCTGGGGCCTAATTTACCGACTTTAGTCATCGGCGCGGCTTTGTAGCTTGCAAGAGTTTGGGATTTCTGAGTAGTAGTTACATGCACTAGAAATCCCATTTCTTGTTGAGATCGTTGTAGATGCCAGCGGCGGTTGATAATTTTCGTTATATGATTCTCCCCGCGAGGCCGCCTATTGGTCTTGCGGCGCGGAGTATGTGCAACCGAACTTACTGCCTGAGTCGGAATTGCCCCATGTAATCCATCAAAATATTGAGCTTCAGTAATGAGCGAAAAAAATATCAAAATCCGTGATTTTGGTGCGTACTTGTGCGCTAAGCGAATGGAAGCTGGGCTTAGTCAGAAGGCCGCCGCCATTGCGCTGGGGTATAGTGCTCGTGATTTTCTCTCACGCGTTGAGAACAATAGAGTGTCTCTGCCTCTGAGCAAAATCCCCCTGGTCGCAGTACTTTACGGTATCGACATTAGGGAGTTGGCAGAGGCCGTGATTGATGAGCAAAACCGGATCATGGAAAAACGCGTGAGAGCGATTGTTAAAAAAGCCACGTAAGGGTCTTTTTTAGACGAGTATTTTTTTAAATTTCGAGGTCGCAAATACAGCTTCAGTCTTACCGTTTTTGCGACTCAATGGCGCCAGCCAACCAAAACTAATGTTGTACGTTCTAGCTTCGGCAGACATGGCCTCTGCTACTTGATGTTCATCGATATGTAGCTTGTAGGGCTCTTTAATCCCAGAAAAACCCTTCACAAATCCTTGCTCAACGATTTGTGCCAAAATTTTTGGATCTCTTCGGTAGAGCTTATCCCAGGTCCCCAATTGGAGATCCATAAGAACCTTTTGGTGGTTCTTATGCGGAGCGCGAGGCAGAGCCTCGTAAAAAGAATGGTGGGCCCAGAGGGACTTGAACCCCCAACCAATCGGTTATGAGCCGACTGCTCTAACCATTGAGCTATAGGCCCTCAGGAGCTGAAGCAGCTCCGGGAAATAAGAGAATGGAGAAGGGCGAGCTAAAAAGCAAGCCCAGATCGCACCAAATCAGCTTTCGATGAACGCCCGCAGCTTCTTACTGCGGGAAGGGTGACGTAGTTTACGCAGAGCTTTAGCTTCGATCTGACGAATCCGCTCGCGAGTAACGTCGAAGTTTTGTCCCACTTCTTCCAGGGTGTGGTCACTCTTCTCGCCAATCCCGAAGCGCATCCGCAGCACTTTTTCTTCCCGCGGCGTTAAGGTCGCGAGGGCTTTGGTGGTCTGCTCGGAAAGATTGTGATTGATGACCGACTCGCTTGGCGAGTGCTGGGACTTATCTTCCAGGAAGTCACCAATGTGGTTGTCTTCCTCTTCGCCGATCGGGGTCTCTAGAGAGATTGGCTCGACCGCGATCTTGAGTACTTTGCGGACTTTGTCGACCGACATCTCCATACGAGCTGCGATCTCTTCAGGTGTCGGTTCCCGACCCATCTCCTGCACTAAATACCGCGAGGTGCGGATCAGCTTGTTGATGGTTTCGATCATGTGAACCGGAATCCGGATCGTCCGAGCCTGGTCAGCAATAGCTCTAGTGATCGCCTGACGAATCCACCAAGTTGCATAAGTCGAGAATTTGTAACCGCGACGGTATTCAAATTTCTCCACCGCCTTCATCAGGCCGATGTTGCCCTCTTGGATGAGGTCAAGGAACTGCAAGCCACGGTTGGTGTACTTTTTCGCGATCGAAACCACGAGACGTAGGTTGGCTTCCACCAACTCACGCTTAGCGTTTTCGGCGCGGCGTTGAATTTCCGCTAGTTCGTTATAAACGGAAGAAATCTGCTTGGATTCCATGCCGCTTTCAGCGCTGGTGCGATTGATCGTGTCGTTAGCTGCCATGCAGTTACGAACGATCCGCTGCCACTCACGGTCAGAGGCGTGGCCGAATGGCTTATCTGGCGACTTGGTGACATGTGCCAGTAAGTCATCCCGTGAGGTGTTCAGGCGCCGTGCGTAATAGGTCAGGTCCTGCTCAGCTTCGCGGATCGAGTTGGCGAATTCAGCCAACCTGTTGATCGCGCCGGTCATCAATTTGCGGTTGATGTTTAGGTCGCGGAAGGCCTCGAAGACTACCTGGCGCGATTCCTCGACTTGATCCAGGTGCTTTTTCGCGGGGCTCTTTTTCTTACGTAGCACTTCGAAGTCGTCGACCAGTTTCAGAACCTTCTTGGTCGCCTTCTTCATCTTGTCGGAGTGCAGCTGCTCATCTTTGGAAGCCTCGTCGTCGTCGAAGCCTTTGATGAAGCCCTTCATGCGGATTTCATCGGCTACGAAGGCGCGAGCGGCACCGACGACAACGTCGATACCTAGCTGAACATGGAGCAAGCGCTCAAGCATCCGATTTTCTTCGGATTCAATCTTCTTGGCGATTTCAACTTCACCCTCGCGCGATAGCAGCGCAACGCTGCCCATTTTGCGCAGGTAAATACGAACAGGATCATTGGATTTGCCTAGCGAGGAGTCACCGGTGGCAACCTCTGCCGCCTCTGGCTTCTCGGTGTCGGCTTCGCTCTCTTCGTCGGAGTCGCTGTCGCTTTCAACTTCCGGCAGGAGTAGGTCTTCATCGCCTTCATCCTCGCCGCTGGAGGCGCCTTTTTGCTTGCTAGCGGCACCGTCAGCGAGGTCGATTCCCGCATCAGTGAGCGCGGACACCACTTCATCGATAAGATCTGGGCGGATTTTGATGCGCGCTTTCTGCAGCGCTGCATCGATCTCGCCGTAAGCGAGTTCACTTTTGCTTGATTCAGCTTTTTTGATCAGCTGAACAATCACTTTTTCTAAATCAATCGCGCCAGCTTTGGCTGCTTCACTAGCTTCACGGTCGGCCTTGGCTTTGCCGGCAACGCTAGGGCCTTTGGCGCCCTTCTTTGCAGGTGCAGCTTTAGCGGCGCTAGCGCCGTTAGCATTCACCGCAGTTGCAGGGCGAGCTGGTGTCGCGAGAGCGGCTTTTTTCGCCGCGTCTGGATCGGCTTTCTTCACCTTGGTGGTCGGAGCAACCGGTGCTTTCACGCTGGATTTAGCAGCTGCGGTAGCAGGGCTCTTATCTGCCTTTTTAGCTGCAGCAACCTTTTGAGGCATCGCTTTTTTAGTCTGCTGCGTGTCTTTGCTTGGACGCAGTTTGGTGACGACTGGCTCACTGGTCTTGCTGGCTTTGGAGGCTTTGGGGGCCGCTTTCTTCATGGGCTTGCTAACCAACTTGTGCTTTGTGGTTGTATCACCGGCTCGGCCGTCACGAGTCTTGGACTGACTAGTGGAGGTTCCCTTGCTAGCGGGTTTCGTCTTGGTATGAGTAGCCGCAGGTTTGCTCGCCGTTTCAGGTTTGCTACCGCGACGCAGCCGCACAGTTTTGGACCCGTTAGGAGATTTTGTCAATTTATCACTGCTCTTAGTTTTTGTTTTATTGGTGGCCATGCCCGGTTGGTCATCCCCATATTAAGTGGTTTGACGGAGATATAAGCGCACAGGTGGTTTTAGACCGCCCGGGAAATACCCTTGGGGTCAGCCTCGCCAAAGTCTAACCTTTATAATGAATAACAATGAATCTCGCAACGTTAAACCATACTTATGGTCTATGTCCAGCAAGACTTTAAGAATCGACAGAGGCGCTTCTCGTCAATTACCGACAGATTTGGTTAGTTCCTGAATAGTTTTAATGATTTCATTGACTTCGCTTCGCCTATTGGGGTCTCTCGCGGCGCGATTCATCTCTGCTTTTAGGCGAGTCACCGTCTGTTTGACGCGTTTTTGTGCGATATGGCCGAAAATTTGCCGGATTCGGTCGCGACGGTTGTCGCAGACAAAGGCTCCCGCAGCCGTCTTTAGCTGCTCCAGCAACTTGTCGATGCCCGGGTAGTCGGTGCTTTCCCACGTTTGTGGCGGCTGGGCTGCCGGAGCCTGCCCCCGCCCCAGACAGTCGAGGAACTCTTTGAAGAGCGCCGCATGTTCTGGCCCTAGCTCGAGCTCGCTACTCACTTGTGAAACGATGGCCTTACAGTCGACCTCTTCCGGTTGGGCGTGAAAGATATGGCCGAAGAGATCAAAGCCGGCACGGTCTAGCGGCGCCACGGGCGCTCTTTTTGGCTCGCCCGTCTCGGCGGGTTTGGCGAGTGGCGAAACTCCTAGCATGGGAGTCACGCGGTGACCCTGCTGAGATTGACTGGATTCAGATGGTAGTTGGCTGGCGATGCTGCTGGCATCGATGCCGGTAAGATGGGCAATTCGGGTCACCAGGAACGACCGTTGGAGGCGATCTGGAATCTGCGCCAGCCAGGGCACAAATTCCTTCGCTACGACCTCTGGTATTTGTAGGGTTGCGGTGGTCTTGAGGCGTTCACTGACGGCGAAATCGAGCAGGTCAGAGCTACTCGCAAGTAGTTCCTCAAGCGCGCCGACGCCCTTGGCCCTAACAAAGCTGTCGGGATCTTCGCCGCTGGTTAGTACAGCTGCTTTGACCTGAATCTCAGGTACGGAGAGGGCCACTTTCACGGCGGCAAGTGTTGCCTTCTGGCCGGCACCATCGCCATCAAACAGTAGTACCACTGTACCGGTCGCGTGGCGTAGGAGCTTGAGCTGAGCCGAGGTAAAAGCAGTACCAAGGCAGGCGACGGCCTCAGGTATGCCTGCCTGCCAAAGCTGCAGAGTGTCCATGTAGCCCTCGACCACTACGGCACGGCTGCGTCCCCGCATCGCCGAGCGCGCTTGATCGAAGCCGAACAATGTGTGGCTCTTGTCGAAGAGGCGGCTCTCACGACTGTTCAGGTACTTGGGTTGACTGCCGTCCATGGTGCGGCCACCAAAGCCAATGACGCGCCCATGCTGATCGCGGATTGGGATGGTGAGACGCCCGCGCAGAAAATCATAAGCACTGCCATCTCGCGACGATGCAGTTGCTAGCGAGCACGCAATCATGTCTTCTTCGCGGTAGCCTTTTTGGCGGAGAAAGCGCACCAAACCGTTGCCCTCTTGAGGACTGACACCGAAGCCATATGCGTCTAGGTTGGCCTCGCTGAAGCCACGGCCCAAAAGGTATTCGTTCACCAGTTTGCCGCGGGAGCTGCGCCTTAACTCGGCGTAATATTCCTGGGCTGTCTCCATCATTTTATACAGTGAAGCTTCTTGGCGCTGGCCGCCTCGGCGGTTAAGGCTTGCCTCTAATTCAGGAGCTTCGATTCCGTATTTGCCTGCCAGATATCGCAACGCATCGACAAAGCCGAGTCCTTGAATTGCGCGCACGAAGTCGATGGCGTCGCCGTTTTTCTTGCATCCGAAACAATAAAAGTGATCATCGTACAGGTTAAAACTAGGAGATTTCTCATTGTGAAACGGACATAGGCCGACAGGACGACCAGAACGCGTCTCTAGCGAGACTGTCTCGCCAATGAGTGAGGCAAGGCTCACCCGGCTTAAGATGCGGGTCTTAACGTCAGTGAGCGAGTCCGTCATGGGGCAGGTCATCCTCCGACTTGCGGTGCGTGCCCCGGGAGGATAGCGGCGCTTGGCTTTGCCGACAATAGCGGTTCACAGACGCTTAGCTAGCCGATCACCGAACTCGCAGAGATTCTTGATGTTTGCCAAGATCAAATATTCTGGCTGCGAGAGTTTGTCTTTATGAGCTTGAATAATACCGAGCAGCTGGTGTGGGCGAGGTTGCCTGCACAAGTTCTTGGGATCGTGCTCGTCGTCTGTCTCAGACAAGGTGTCGGCCGCGATGAAAGTGACGCTGTCGTTGCGATGGAATACTTTGAACTCTGACCCAAGTGCCAGATTTAGCTTTTGAATCAACTTGTTGGTGGTGACGGCCTTTTGATCTTTGCGGTAGTAGGCGATGGCGAAATAAGGCGTCACCGTGCTACCCGCCTGGTCCAGTAAGTAATAGGTGCTTAAGCCACTGTAAATCGGACCAGGTTCTACCTGGAGATCGCAGGCGGCAGCAGGAAAATAAACAGTCGCCGACTCGGGCTTCTTTGGGTCATAAAAAAGTCGACCGAAGCCAGCGACATCGATTCCCTCTTTGATGCCTTCTTTGGTCGGTTTCTTAAGTTTAAGGGTGGTCAGGAGGTCCGCGGCTTTTAACTCCGCAAGCCCAGAGAATAGCTGCGGATGGTTGCCAATTAAGCTGTAGTCGGCCCGCTTGATGTTGGGTAGGGCCTCTTTGATTTTGTGGCAGTCGAAGTTTGGTGTTGCCAGCGATGCAGCCGGGCGTGTGCGATTTAGGCCAATCCCCGCGAAATAGGCCAGCTCACCGTCGACAAGTAGCGGGAACGGTTGGTTTGGCAGGAAGGTGGTCGCGACCAGGTACTGTCTGCACTGATTGACGGCCTGATCCGGCGCGATGCGAGCGTTCAAGGCCGCTTGCATTGCCTGTTTCTTACAGGTGATGTAAAGGTCGGCACCGGGGTAGGTTTCCTTGCAAGCCGAAACGGCTGCCGTGAAATCAAGTTTCCCCGTCGTTCCTTGTTTTAGAAGTGTAATCGCCTCTTTACGGCACGCATCAAAGCTTTTCAAGGTTTGCGTAATCTGTTTGTTGCGGGCGGGCGCCAGGCCAGACTGCTTGGCATAGATCGGCGAGGGCCAGCCAGACACGACTATGAGAGAAAGAGTCATGAGTTGCATTAGCAAGGGGGCCATCAAAAGGTCGCTTTCCCGATATTCGGTTTTGGCTCGAGACTGATCTGGTTTATAGAGAGAAGATAACGAATTGTGGGAAGATTTGCCACAGCTGGAGGGGACTCGTGCCATCATTCGATATTGTCAGCGAACTAGATATGCAAGAAGTCGATAATGCCGTGAACATGGCGCAGAAGGAAATTGCTCAGCGCTTTGACTTTCGCGGCGGTAAGTCGTCGATTGAGCTGGACAAAACAGCTAAAAAAATAAAGATTCTGGCTGACGACGACATGAAGCTGCGCTCGATTCATCAAATTGTGGAAAGTAAGCTTGCCAAACGCGGAGTCGATCTGCGCGGTTTAAAGTACGGCAAGGAAGAGTCGGGCAGTGGCGGTATCATTCGCCAAGAGATCGATCTGAAAGCCGGCCTCGATAAAGAAGAGGCGAAAGAGATCACCAAGCTGATCAAAGAAAGTAAGGTGAAGGTGCAGGCACAGATTCAGGATGAGCAGGTCCGCGTGACGAGCAAGAGTATCGACGAGCTGCAGGCTGCGATTTCGGTGCTCAAGAAGGGGGAGCTTAAATTCCCGCTGCAATACATCAATATGCGAAGCTAAATTTTTTAACTGACCCACCGTCACGTGAGTTTCGGTCAGTCTATTATTGGTAAGGTTGTTTCATGGGTTTTAATTGCGGTATCGTCGGTTTGCCAAACGTCGGTAAGTCCACCATCTTTAACGCTCTCACGGCTGCAGGCGCAGCATCGGCAAACTATCCGTTCTGTACGATCGATCCGAACGTAGGTCGCGTGGATGTGCCTGATCCGCGCTTGGAACAAATTTCCTCGGTCATCAAGACGCAAAGAACGATTCCAGCCAGCATGGAATTTGTCGACATCGCAGGTTTAGTCCGCGGCGCCTCGCAAGGTGAGGGCCTGGGTAACCAGTTTCTCGGTCACATTCGTGCCACCGATGCTATCGTTAACGTGGTGCGCTGTTTTGAAGATACCGACATCACGCACGTTGAAGGGTCGGTGAACCCAGTGCGCGACATCGAAACGATTCAGGCTGAGTTGATCTATGCCGACACGAGCACAGTCGCTAAAGCCCTCGAGCGTTATCGTAAGTTCCTCAAGGCTGGCAAAAAAGAGCACATCGCAATTGTCGCCATGCTTGAGGCTCTAGACAGTCATCTGCAAGGGCTAAAGCCAGGTCGGACTTTTGATCCGCAGCCTTTTGTTGGCGATATCTTTGAAGTGCTTGAGGCTTGGCGCGATCTTCACCTGCTGACCTCAAAACCAGCAATCTACTGCTGCAACGTTGATGAGGCGCTGGCTGCCGGTACCGGCGATAACCAGTACACTAAGGCTGTGCGCGATTATGCGGCTAAAGAGGGTGCAGAGGTCATTCTTTTGTGCGGCAAGTTAGAGGAAGAGATTAGCACCATGGAGCCAGCCGATCGCCAGGAGATGATCGCGGCTCTTGGTATGAAAGAGCCTGGTCTGAATGCTCTTATTCGCGCAGGCTATACAACTTTGGGGCTAGCTACTTACTTTACCGCCGGTGAAAAAGAAGTTCATGCGTGGACGATTCACCGCGGCGATAAAGCGCCAGCTGCTGCCGGCAAGATTCACTCCGATTTCGAACGCGGCTTTATCAAGGCCGACGTGTACACGATTGCCGACCTGTTGAAAGCCGGTTCTAAAGTTAAGTTAAAGGAGCTGGGTCAAATTCGCTCTGAAGGAAAAGAATACGTCGTCGTGGACGGTGACGTAATGGAATTCAAGTTTAACGTCTGATCGCCAGGCTTGCCGCCCTGATTATCATCATGACTATCATCATGACGGGGGGCTAGGGCTAGTGACTGTTTCGGGCTTGGATAGGGTTTTTATATGTTACGTGCGTTACTCCTCAAAAAACTCAAATCTTGGCCATACCTGTTGTTACCGCTGTTGGGCGCGTGTGTGCTTATGCGCACAGGTACCGACAGTGATCCGGCGGCTGCCAAGAAAACAGCCCCCGAGTCACTGCTGGCTGCCGTGCAGTTTCTCGGTGGGGGAGTGGGCCAGCAAGCGCAGTCAGTGCTTGAAGATTTAGACAGGGCCGAGACCACAGCGAATACTGGCGAGCTATACGCGATCAAAAAGCTGCGCCCTTTAATTGAGCAGTTGCAGGAGAAGGATCCGAACCTAAAGCCGCGCGATTATGCGAATGCCGCAAAAGTGATGAACCTCATTGCGCGGGATCATCCGGAAGACTTCGATCTTCAGCTAGCGACGACCAAGGGACTCGACTTCATCGGCAACATCCTACATTCGAATGCGACGAAGGCCAGTAGTCCGGAAGAGGAGGGTAGCGGCGCGCCGAATGCCCTGTCGAGAGCCTTAAGCTTAGTCGGGAAGTTCCCGAATCAATCGCGGGCTCATGCTCATTTAGCGGAAGTGCTGGCTGTAAGTGGTGGCGATCAAGTCACTGCCATGCGCAGCTTTGTGCGTTGTTTGCAGTTAGATCCGAATAATCGCGATTGTCGGTCGGGTCTAAAGTCATTAGCTGCGGAGTACAGTCGTCCTCGTTGTCGTGAGTATAAACAAAGTGGCTTTGCAGTGCACCGTGCGGGCGTTAAGGCTGCTGGTTCTAAGTCGCGCAAGTTCACTGTAGATAAACTTGAACTGTTTATCGATGGTAGCCCATTACTTACTGGCGTCGATATTGCCGAAGTTGTGGCTGCCCCCAGCAGTCCGTCACAAAGCGTCGTTACGCTGAAGCCAAATGCAGCGGCTCGTTTTGAAGCGCAGACCGAGGACGTGGCTAAAACCGAAGGGTATCTGGTCATTCTCTTGAACGGTAAAGCCGTTGGCGCCCCGCGCGTTTTGAGCCCTGTAAGTAACGGGCAGCTCAGCTTGTCAGTCAGCGGACCTAAACTTGACGGTGTCTGTAAGAGCTTTGATACGAGAAAGCTGCCCGCAGATGTAGTCGGGATTTTGCGCTGATTGGGGTCAGGCAATTTCGCCAACATCCTGAAAATACTGTAAAAAAAGCCATCGGCCACTGATTACCAACACCGGCTCTTGACCATACTCCGGAAACGGCGTACAATTCCGGAGTATGGTCGGGCGTATTCTAAAACTTAATACTTCCAATAGCTTGTTCCTGTTCGGGGCCAGGGGTGCCGGCAAGAGTTCGCTAATTCGCGAGCAGTTTTCGACCCGTGACGATGTCCTGTGGATCGATCTGCTCAGTGATGATGACGAAGAAGCATTCCGGCGACAGCCATCGCGGCTGGCCGAGCTGCTCGCGACGGGGCGCTACCGCATTGCGGTTATCGATGAAGTGCAAAAAAATCCTAAACTTCTCGACATTGTGCATTTGGAAATCGAGAAAAAGGCCAACGTGCAGTTCATCTTGTCGGGCTCAAGCGCCCGCAAACTTAAACGCGGCGGCGCTAATTTACTAGCCGGTCGGGCCTTCACCTTCCATTTGTTTCCGCTAACCCACAGGGAGCTCGGAGCCTACTTTGATCTCCACCAAGCGTTGGAATTTGGCACTTTGCCGAAGCTCCTGGAATTCACCGATCCTCTGGACTCATCGCGCTTTCTCAAAGCCTACGTGAGGACTTACCTAAAAGAAGAGGTTGTCCTCGAGCAGTTGGTGCGCAAGGTGGAGCCCTTCCAGGATTTCCTCGAGATCTGTGCAGTCATGAACGGCCAGATCATCAATTTTGCCAAGATTGCTCAAGACATCGGAGTTGATGAAAAGACGGTCAAGACCTATTACGATATTTTAGTCGATACGTTAATCGGCTTTTACCTGCCGTCGTTTCATCGCTCAATCCGCAAGCGCCAGCGCGAGGCTCCTAAATTTTATTTGTTTGATACCGGGGTGCGTCGCGCCCTAGCTAATACTTTGAGTCTGAAGCTTGAGGCGCAGACTTATGAATATGGCCGCGCCTTTGAGCATCTCGTGATTCTTGAGGTGATGCGGCTCAATTCGTATGCCGAAGCTGATTTCAAGTTGTCCTATTTGCGCACCAAGGACGACGCTGAAATCGACCTGATCATTGAGCGACCCGGGGCTCCGGATGTACTGGTCGAAATCAAATCCTATAAGCGCCTAGATAGAAGTGACGCTAAGAAGCTTAACGCTCTTAAATCAGCATGGGATCGCCCCGCCGAGGCAATGATCTGGTCGCAGGACCCGACAGAAACCGTGGTCGAGGGAATCACCTGCCTACCTTGGCAAACTGGGCTGGCGAGGATCCTATAGGCCTGGGGTCGGGCACTTTCAGCAAACTCCTGAAAATACTGGTATCAGCCGATACTTATCCAAAATTGCGGCGGCTCCAATTGCCCGGACCTTAAGCTAAGTCGCCGTATTTAAATGTTTTTACGCCCAAGTGGTAGTCGTGAGGCTGGCTGCGGATTTCGGGTGTTAGGCGACCGTAATCCACCGATAAATCGAGAGAAAAAAGACCTCAAGTATTACCCCCGCCGTGACGATTACCTAGAGAGATGAAAAGGAAAGGGTAAGATTTTTGCCATGAGTTAGGCAGTCGATGGCTAGATTCTCGAAAAACTTCTACTTCGCAAGTATGGCTTACTTGTTTAGCGTGTGGTTCGCCATGCCGCAGACAGCATTAGCTCAGAGCGGAAGCTATACTCTGTCTTACTCGGGACGTCTGACTCAAGCCGATGGTGCGCCAGTGAGTGGACCTGTCGATGTTACAGTTAAGTTTTGGAGCGCGGCCGAAGCGGGCAACACGCTAGGAGCCCCGATTGAGTTAACTAACATCACGCTAAATCAAGGTGTGTTTACACTCGCACTCGATCTGAATCCGGCGCAAATTACCGCAGTGTTTGGCCAAGGCGCAGATCCCGTATTTATCGAGATCACGGCAGCTGGAAAGATATACCCAAGGCAGCAGTATAGTTATGTGCCCTTGGCGTTAAGAGTACCAGTCGATGGTAAGACGTTGGCGTTCGATGCTGACGGTCAGCTAGCTCTCTCGCTAACTAGTCAACCAAGTGCAAATCAATTTCTAACCAAAGATAATAAC
>CAIWTN010000224.1 GCA_903915625.1 uncultured Pseudomonadota bacterium
AGAGATCAATCTGCGCGAAGTCACGGCGAGAGGTAAATACTGGGAAAACGGCCAATGGATCGAAACCGAGCCAATGGCGATCTCGGAGACCTTCGACTTCCCAGGTGTCGGACCCCGCAAAGCTTATCTGCTCTACCACGAAGAGTTGGAATCCTTAGTACTGCACCTCAAGGGCCTGAAGAAGATCCGCTTCTGGATGACCTTTGGTGACGAATACCTGACCCACATGCGCGTACTGCAAAATGTCGGTATGACTCGCATCGACCCAGTCATGTACAAGGGCCAACCGGTAGTCCCAATGGAATTCCTTAAGTGCCTGTTGCCAGATCCAGCCAGCTTAGCAGCGGGTTACACCGGCAAGACGTCGATCGGTTGTATTGTCGAGGGCATCAAGGACGGCAAGCCGCGCAAAATCTTTATCTATAATATTTGTGATCACGCTGAGTGTTATAAAGAAGTGCACGCACAAGCGGTCAGCTATACCACAGGCGTCCCGGCTATGGTCGGCGCTATGATGATGATGACTGGCAGTTGGAATCAAAAAGGTGTGGTGCACATGGAGCAGCTCAACCCTGATCCATTCCTCGAGAAGCTTGGCCAACACGGTCTGCCTTGGCATGTAAAGGAACTCTGATTTGACTACGCAAGCTAGCCCGACAAGTGTTGCCAAAACCGGCATGCATTCCATTGATCCAGCTCTGGTGCCTGACAGCCCGAGCTGGGTGATCGACATGACCGCGCTTGAGAATAATCTACGCATCCTCGCGGATGTGCAGGAACGGGCTGGTTGCAAGATCTTGATTGCGCTGAAAGGCTTCGCTACCTGGAGTACGTTTCCGCTAGTGCGTAAGTACTTGAGCGGAGCGACCGCCAGCGCTCCACACGAGGCCAGATTGGCACATGAAAAGTTGGGCGGCGAGCTCCATGCTTATGCCCCAGCTTATAGCGACTCCGACATTTCCGAGCTGCTGCCGATCTGCGATCACTTAGTATTCAACTCTCTCAGTCAGTGGCAGCGGTTTCGCTCCCGCGTTGAGGCACATAACAAAGCTCATCCAGATCGCCGGGTATCGTGTGGACTACGTATCAACCCGGAGCATAGGGAAGTTGCGGTAGCTCTCTATGACCCATGCGCGCCAGGGTCTCGCCTTGGTGTGACTCGGGAAGCGTTGCGCCCCGAGTTGATGGAAGGGCTAGAAGGACTGCACTTCCACACACTTTGTGAGCTTGACTCAGATGCGCTGGAGCGCACGGTCGCAGCCGTCGAGGAAAAGTTCGGCGACCTTTTGCCTAAGCTTAAATGGCTAAATCTAGGCGGTGGCCATCACATCACGCGGCCTGGCTATGATACCGACCGGCTGGTACGTATTGTGAAGCGATTGCGCGAACGTTACGGCGTTGCGGTGTACCTTGAACCAGGCGAAGCTGTGGCGATTCGCACCGGCGTTCTGGTAGCGACCGTGCTTGATATCGTTGAAAATAATGGTCCCATCGCGATTCTAGACACCAGTGCAACGGCTCATATGCCGGACGTGCTGGAGATGCCGTATCGGCCAGAGGTCGTCGGTGCCGGTCATCCTGGTGAAAAGGCCCATAACTATAGGCTCGGCGGCCTAACTTGTTTGGCTGGCGATATGATCGGGGAATATTCGTTCGATCACCCCATAGTTGTTGGCGAGCGTATTGTACTTCTCGACATGTCGCACTACACGATGGTTAAGACGAGCAACTTTAACGGCGTCCGTCTACCGTCTATCGTACTGCGCCATCAAGATGGTCAGTACGAGTTGGTCAAGAAGTTTGGCTACGAAGTTTACCGCGACCGACTAGGGTGATTGTGGTGAGTTGCGGCTAGTTGTGGATTAATTACTCACCGCCGTCACCGCCGCCGTCACCGCCGTCCTCGCCCGCCCCAAAGTCATTGTTGCCACCAATGTTGTCGAATCCTTCGCCCTTGACCTCGCCTGGAGGTTGCTTCGCCTTGAACATATTGTGGACTACACAGATCATGGCTGCAGTTAGGTCGTTACACGCGGCTTGGTTGCGTAAATTGGTACATCCATTTAGTAGAAACGGTGTCGCCGTTACGCAGGCTCGCCCCTGATTTTTGAAGGTATTTTGACTGGGAGTGACTCCAGAAGGTGGTTGTTGTTGTTTATTGAGCGCAGGCCTGCCTATTTTAGTTGTGAAGGTGGCAATGTCTCGCATGCTCTGCTTGAATTCCGATGGCGTGACTGACGTCGGATTAAAGCGCATAAACTCCCAAAAGTCGCTGACCTGAGAGAAGTGCATCTGGATCTTGAGAAAGTGCGGTTTATAGAGGGTCAACATATCGTTGACGCCGCGCACCGTGGTGCCTCCCACGTTTACCGACGAATTGTTGGAAACTTTGTGGAGGAAGTCGTACAAACGGTCGAGCTTCATTTTCGACAGAACTTTGAGCTGCAACTGTGCAGGTGCTTTTGGTAGGGACGGCGCACCATCATCGCTCTTGGTCTCAGAGTAAGCGTTAACGATGTCGTCATCAGACATGGGTCCCCCGACTGCAGCAGCAGTAAACGTGGCAGCACTAGAGCCGCTCGAGCCACTAGGTTGGCAGCCGGCCAAACTGATAGCGGCTCCTAAAAGAGTTGCTATGCTAACCCAGCCACAACGAATCGTCGTAACGCCTGGCTTGTGTTTGGTACGCAAAGTGTCACTCATCCACGCGGCCTCCGATCACGCAAGCAAACTCCGCTCTGGCAGTTCTCTGGTGTGACCTCTATTTAAAAGCTACCCCGATATCGGTCAGGTTATAGAAAAACTTAAGTTTTTTCTGAAAACCCACTGATATCGCTGGGGTCTCAGAATCCTGCTGACTGGTGTAAATTAGCCCTAAAGTTTTTCCTCCAGCTGCCGATATCTACTACGGGCAAACTCAGCCGGGGAGACCAATCAAATGCAAGACCTCAAAACAAAACTGAAAAGTCAGCGTAAACAGCACAATCTCGACCTCATTAAGCGGATGCGCAACGGCGAACCCCTGAATGCAATCGACAGCAAAAGCAGCTGGTATCCACCGAGGCCCACGATAGCAAAAGACCGTTCCGAAATGGCTCGAGTTTACAGTCAGCCAGATGGCAGCTCAGTCTTAGCGGCGTCGGATCACAACGATGCTGAGTCTAGCGGTGCAAAAATCACTCTGACCCGCACCAGACCTTTCGACGAAGCGGGCTGAGGTCTGACTCCATAAGCGATCCGTCTATTTAAAATACATTCCTGTAATAGGTGCGAAGTCATAGCCAGGAACAGTCACATAGGTGCTGGCCTGGCTATGGTGCTTTTAGCCCTGCGTGGACTCGCAACCCAGCGTATAGTACAAAGTGAAATTCGCTATTGCTGTGGTTTGTGAGGGGGCTCGAGAGATGACGAAAAAAGATCGGATTCAAGCTGCGCGGCTAAAGGGTTTTCGCGATTACCTACCGCAGTTGATGGCGGCCCGCCTGGAGATCATGGACACGATTCGTCGCGAGGCGGCCCTGGCTGGCTTTCAAACGATCGGCACCCCGGCCTTGGAGTATGCCACGACCCTGCTTGGTCAGGGTGGGGACGAGACTGATAAACAGGTGTATCGCTTTACCGATCATGGCGACCGTGACGTAGCTCTGCGCTTTGACTTGACGGTGCCCTTTGCTCGCTTTGTCGCTGAGCACCAAAACGAACTAAGCTTTCCGTTTAAAAAACTGCAGATTGGTGACGTCTGGCGCGGTGAGAACACGCAAAAAGGTCGCTATCGCGAGTTCTGTCAGTGTGATCTAGACATCATCGGTGCCGATAGCGCTGCCGCTGATATTGAAATTTTAGCGACCTTTCAGCGCATTCTCGCCAGCATACCTTGTGGCCCATTCACGCAAGCGGTTGGGCAAAGGCGCCTGCTATCGGCGCTGATTCGCAAGTTGCTGGGCGGGCTGGACGAGGGAGCGGAAACCCCTGCCTTGATTGCCATCGATAAGCTGGCAAAAATTGGCCCTGATAACGTGCACAAATTACTCACGGCGATTCCAGGCAGTGACAGCGGCGGTGCCCGGGCCTTAATCGAATTACTGGTATCCAAAGACTCGCAAGGCGACACCGACATGCACATTGTCGCCGGCGAACTTGCCGGAGATGAGTCCAGCGAACGCGAACTCAAAAGGTTGCAGGTAGTACTTGATGCCGTACGAGCATCAACGGTGGGCAGCCACGGACAAGTGCGCCTCGATCTGAGCGTGGCGCGAGGTCTTGGCTACTATACGGGAATCGTCTTTGAGACGACGCTCGCCGGAGCGCCGGGCATTGGCTCAATTAGTTCAGGTGGTCGCTATAACGATTTAGCTGGGCGCTTTACCAGTCGTGAGTTGCCAGGCGTTGGCGGTTCCATAGGTCTCGATCGGTTGCTCGCCGCGCTAGAAGAGATGGGCCAAGTGACATCTTCTGTAGCTAAGCCGATTTTTATTGCTGTCGCGACAGACGATGCACTCAGCTATGCCTGCGAGCTCGTGCAGACTTTGCGCCGCGCAGATATTGCCGCAGACATTGGAATGGTGCCTAAGTTAGGCAATCAGTTTAAGCATGCTGACCGGCTTGGTTGCTCATTCGTCGTCACGGTGGGCGGCAGCGAAGCTGCAGCGAGAACCTACGCCATTAAAGATATGCAGACGGGTCATGAGGAGAGGGATCTTCCTGCCGCTGGCCTAGTGGCTCGTTTGCGCTCTTAAATCAGCATCCTTAGTAGGACCCTAGCGCAGATGACGCCATCTGGTTTTTTCCGCGCTTCAGAATTTTGGTATTCAGCGATCTGGAGTCATACAGACCATAACCACCGGCGACCCTGCTAGACTTTTGCCTAGACTTCTTAACGGTGTGCCTGCCGGTGGTGGCGCATCCGGCTAGCAACAACATGGTCAGTAAGCTAACTAGGCTTTTAACCCGAAGCGGCTGTTTAATCATTGTAGTCATCCTCTAACCTAGGTGGGACCGCAGGTGCGGCTGTAGAGGTGTCGGTAGTTTATTGACGAGCTTTAATTAAAACGCAATAACTCAACATAATTATAATAGTTGCAGTGTGTTATGGATCGTTGCGGTTGTGGCTATGCTGCTGAATATCATAGCTAATGAGCGGTCACTCATGATTTCCGCCTTCTTCTAATTGGTGACTGCGCCTGTTTGTATCGTCAGTTTTGATGGTTTGCAGAAAAATGCTAGGGGACCTAAGAAACAAGCGACCGTTAGCGTTCAGGACGACTGCAAAAGTGGCCTCACTTCTAAAGTCTCGGTCGCTTTGCGACAGGTTGAAGACCCCTTGCTCGCGTCTGAGGAAATGAAAATCGCAGCTGGTAGATCCTCCCAATGTCGAAGATCTGGGCGTAGCGTACCCTTGACTACCTCTCCGCTCGAGGCCATCACTGCGGTACCACCGCGGATGCTGAGATAGCAAAGTTGTCCCTTGAAATCCGCTCCAGCATCAGCCGTGCAGCCACTGACGATGATGCCGGCGCCAGCGACTACTGTAGATATTCCATATACCAATCCGAATGGTAAACGAATCCATGTTTTTGCGTTAACCAAGGGATGATAGCTGTGGCTGTGGCGAATGGCAATTTTCTGAAACCAACTGTGGGTAGGCACCACGATGCTTTGGTCGTCGGCACAGGTTGTCATGAACGGTGTGACCGGTTTGACGAGGAGAAAGCCGTTGGTTGAATCAGTAAACTTTAGCGTCCAGTCGAGTGCAGGAAAGCGTCCTACAGCGGCGATATGCCAGGTTGGAGTGGGAGCTTTGCGGTCGATGTCTTTAACGCGCACCTGGGCAAATTGACGCAGTTCAGTCGTAGCTTGCTCAGCCTTGCTGAGCCAAAGCCAAAAAGGCCTAGATGAGTAGCCCTCTCGCGGGAGGTTGTCCCATAGTGCAGCTTGCAGCAGTGCGTTGACTGGATCCTGTCCGTGATTATAAGTGGCCGCTACTTCCTCGTTATAAAAACGATTAAGCTCAGCTGTGACTTGATCAGTGCGCTGCAGTTTGATGAGTGACATCGTAATTAGAAAAGAAAGATAACCACGTTCGTAGCTCTCAAGAACGTAGTCGGTCACCGTGCCCTCGGCGACGAACAGCTCGAGCG
>CAIWTN010000225.1 GCA_903915625.1 uncultured Pseudomonadota bacterium
AAATACGCTGTACGATTTTATACTATCTCTTGGTCTGATACTGATCTATGAGATGGCATGTATGGATGAATTGCCTGCTAAAATCGCGCTACGAACATTACTGGTCACCACCGCGACTGTGGCCACCACATATTTTTTGGTGGGCGCATTTTCAATCTGGTTTATCCCGGTTTCCAACTACCCAGTATCCGTTTGGCCCGCAGCCGGTGTGGCACTCGGCGCGACGTTGCTTACAGGACGCCTCTCACTGCCGGGGATATTTCTAGGAAGCCTCGCAATAAATGTTTATCACGCCTACCTATTGAGCGATCAGTTCGAAGGGATCGCTACTCTCGTACGCTGCATCCCACTCGGATTTGCCGCACTGTTGCAGGCCTATCTAAGCGCCAATTTAATCCAGCTACTTGTCGGCACCTCCGTAGACCTTTCCAGAATCTCTGCTGTGCTCAAATTTCTTTTATCTGGCGGCCCGCTTGGCTGCACAGTAAGTGCTACGTTGAGTGTTGGTTTGTTGTACTTTTATGGGAAGATTCCTGCCCAGGATTTCGCACGAGACTGGCTCACTTGGTGGAGTGGAGACACCATTGGTGTGCTGACTGTGACCCCGATCATGCTCGCTATCTTCGCCAAACCGCGCAACATTTGGCGCGGCCGAGCCAAATTCATCGCGGCTCCTCTCACCGCGTCGCTCATTACAGTTCTTGGCACTTTCTATCAGAGTACCGCATCTGAAAGAGCAAACAATAAAGCCAACTTCGCGATGGAAGCTGACTTTATGACCGATGATTTGAACAACGGACTGATTAACTATACTAAGACCCTCAAAACGCTTGAGGCTTTTTACCAGACGTCGGGTCCCGACTTTTCTAACGAAAAATTTTCGGAATTTACACGTTCCGTTCTGACTATGTATCCCGGAATCAGAGCTCTTTCTTGGAATCCTCTGGTTACTCACGAGGAGCGTCCCGCCTTTGAGGCCCGGATGCAAAAAGAAGGGCTTGAGAATTTCGCAATACGCGAATTAGCCGAAAATGGCGAACAGATGAAAGCAAAGACCCGGCGCTTTTACACCCCTGTCGCTTACATCGAGCCATTTGAAGCCAATGCGGCTGCTGTCGGATTCGATATCAATTCCGATCCCGTTCGCGCACGAGCTATAAAGGAGTCGCTGAGGTCGTTGAACGTGACTGCCACAGATATAATCCGACTAGTGCAAATGCCAGATCATGCCCCAGGATTATTGATGGTCCATCCTGTAAGCGCCGGCGGGTCGCGCGACTCAATATCTGGAATGCCAGCGATTGCAGGATTCGTGGTCGCAGTACTTGCCATCGAGGAAACCGTTCAATCTATTGTCGGTACTCGACTCAAGGGCCAGCACTTAGACCTCCAGTTAGACGACTCAAACGGTCAAAATATTTACACATCAGGTTTGCCGCAAATCAGAAAATATACCGAATTTGCGCATGTTAATCGTTTAACCGGTGTCGCCGGGGCCGATTGGGTCGTGACCGTCCTGCCAAC
>CAIWTN010000226.1 GCA_903915625.1 uncultured Pseudomonadota bacterium
ACTTAGCAACTGATACTAATGCAGCCTGGCACATAATTTGCAGATTCGCGAACAGCAAAGATAAAGCCAATGCGCACTGAAATTTTGGAGCTAATATGCGCACGAGAATTCAATTAGTTGATTTGGCAACGGCTGTGACGGTGGAAGACCTCCGTCGGCTATGTTCCGTTTTCGGCACTGTGCGCTCAGTGTCTCGTGACGGCGACGGCGGTACTGTGGAAATGAGTTCGGAGCAGGATACGACACTCTGTGTCCAAAGATTAAGCGGACACAATTTCAAAGGAAGAGAATTAGTGTTGCGCAAGCGCGCTATAGTTAGCCTTCCTGTGGCTCACGATAGCGGGCCTGCGCCTGAAGGCAGGCTTCAATAGCTAAGTAATTTTTACATATAGATTTAAAAGGGAGATTGCGGATGAAAAAGTCGACCCTCTGTTTGAGTTTTATTCTAGGGGGAATCGGGATTGGATCTGCGTTTGCGAGTATTCCCGAACACGGAATGTCGTTTGCTGATTCCAACGATCTTGAGGCGCTCGTTGCTGATGCTAGCGCGACAATGCAGCAAATGCAGGGTACCTGGACATTGCCCTGCCAGTCCTGGAATCCTAGTGATCCATCTACTGTGGATGACTCGCGAAGTACAAGTTGGACCTATACATTCAAGGGAACTGAATTCACCTGGGAAACAGATGATTTTAGTGACGCCGAGTGTAAGCAGCCACTGGGTAAGTTGGTCTCAGCGGGATTTTTCAAAGTTGGGGATCCGGTTTCAAGTGTCGATGGCGCATTCACTTTCGATATGTTTGAAACTCATGACATTCACACGTTGCTCGACCCCTCTAAGCGGCTTTTTGACTCGTGCAAAGGGGGTACTAATTTACTCTCCGGTTCGTCTGAGTGCTATCCAGGTGATACTTATCAGATCATACGGGTCGAGGGCGAAAGATTGCGCTTTGGTAGAATCAATGATGAGCATCCTGGAAGTAGCGCCATCACACGCCCAAGTTTCCTCAGTAATAGGATTTTTATTCGGGTGAGATAAAGTGCTGGTTAAGTTGGTCCTTTAACCAATCGAAAAAATCAGAGAGGAGCTAACATGAAGGCACAAATTTTTTGTGTGACCCTACTTGGCTTGGGATTAGCTGCTGCATCAGCGTTCGCCAGTTCTGCCACGAGTAGAATTGCTTCAACTGAATTTAGAGATGCCGCGGCACTCGTTGCAGACGCTAATAGTACAATTCAACAATTGCAAGGCACTTGGACTCAGGCATGCTTGAGTTGGAATCCAAGTGATCCAGCGACTGCGGATGATACTCGGAGTTATTTTGGCTCCTATACCTTCAAAGGATCGGAGTTCATTTGGAGTCAGGAAGTCTTCACCGATAGTGAATGCAAAAAGCCTCTGGCAAAGTTGGTTGCTACCGGTTTTTTTAAGATCGGAGACGCAGTTCCAGATATCGAGGGAGCATTTAATATCGATATGTTTGAGCAATTCTATGTCCACACCCTGTTGGACTCGTCCAAGCGAGCATTTGAATTTTGCAAAGGCGGAAATACACCGTTGACGGGTGTCGTTGAGTGCAGCTCAATTGATCTATTTCAAATTATGCGAATTGAAGGCGATAAGCTTCGTGAGGGGAGGGTTAATGGTGATCACCCCGCAACTAGTTCCAGTACACGCCCAAGTTACCTATATAGTATTGGCTACAAGCGTGTGAGTTGAGACTGGATAGAAGTGAGCTTGATTCTTTTAGGGCTATCTTATGCTTTGATGCTGGATAGCCCTTCTATATAACCCATCTGAATAGCCCTCCTTATTTTGACCGCAAGTGGAAAGTTCTAGTCCGATCATCGGCTTCGATGGTCCTGTAATTTTCGAAAATCATTCAGTATCTTTGCATATTTCAAGAAAACTCTAAAGTTTTTCTGGGAAATGCCGATAACGCAAATGCTGTTGTAGAAAATCTACGGTTACAGGTAGAGGTCGATCATGATTAGAGGAACAAAGTTTAGTCGTTTGCTTTGCGTGTTGAGTATGATGTCCGCCTGTGGAGTGCCCGATGCCCCGTCGTCAAGAACGCCGGTGGTTGGGCAAAATCAAGGTGCGGATGATACTGACTGCACTTCAGCAACGGGCCAGAGTTCTGGTGCAGAACTGCTGGATACAAAAGTTGCGAGTACCGAGGACGCTATCCAGGGTGCCGATGATAACAATTGTTTGCCGCGCAAGAAACCTTCGGTTGCGGCAGGCAAACAAAGTGACACCTCGGGCCTCGCGAACGGTAATCCTCAGGTTGCTGCTAACGGCACGCCGGCGAGCAGCAATGTCACTTCTAATAACTCGGACGGTAGCCCTTTCTCCGGCAACGGGTTATCCGGTGGGCTCGGCGGTTTGGCCAGTGGGCTCGGCGGTTTGGGTGGATTGGCGAACGGACTTGGTGGCCTTGGTGGTTTGGCCGGTGGCCTCGGCGGTTTAAGCGGATTAACGAGTGGCCTTGGTGGCCTCGGCGGTTTAAGCGGATTAACGAGTGGCCTCGGCGGTTTAAGCGGATTAACGAGTGGCCTCGGCGGTCTCGGTAATTTCGGAAACCTAGGTAGCCTATTCGGTGGCGGTGGTGGCGGCAGCCAATCTAGTGCCGGCACTGGCTCAAACAATAATTCCGCTGCGACAAATATCAGTAACACGCCAACAACGGCCAGTGGTTCCGTTACCTATTCTGCTAATGTCTCGCCTTATCTTAACCGAGCTTGTGTGCGTTGCCACTCGTATCTAGGCAATTATGATGGTGCAAAACGAACAGCAAGCGATAGTCTTAACCGAATGAAGAGCGGCAACATGCCCCCAGGCGGTGGTGTTTCATCGTCCGACCTTAGTCAGTTCCAGGCGTGGGTGACTGCTGGTACTCCTCAATAATTTTTTTAACAAAAAACAGGCCTCGGAACGATGTAACGTTCCAAGGCCTGTTCTAATTACTCTAATGCACCCTGAGGATTACAAAAGGTCAAAACGGTCCAGCATCATCACTTTGTTCCATGCATTGACGAAGTCACGGACAAACTTCTCTTTTCCATCAGCCGCTGCATAGACTTCTGAGACAGCGCGCAGCTCGGAGTGCGAGCCGAAAATAAGGTCTACCGGGGTCGCAGTCCACTTAACCTTGTCAGTCTTCCGGTCAAGTCCTTCGTAGATTCCCTCTGACTCGGATGATTTCTGCCACTTAGTCGACATATCGAGCAGATTCACAAAGAAGTCGTTGCTAAGTGTTCCAGGCTTATTGGTTAAAACGCCGTGTTTAGATTGTGCCGCATTCGCGTTCAGAGCTCGCATGCCGCCAACTAGTACCGTCATTTCAGGCACCGTTAGTCTCAACATATTGGCCCGGTCAACTAGCATCTCTGTGGGCGACATGTAGTTGCCGTCACCATAGTAATTGCGGAAGGCATCGGCTTTAGGCTCTAGTACGGCAAAGGAATTAACATCGGTCTGGGCCTGCGTCGCGTCCATGCGTCCCGGGGTGAATGGGGCCTTTACGCTGTATCCAGCGGCCTTAGCTGCCTGCTCAACAGCTGCGGAGCCACCTAGAACCACCAGGTCCGCTATCGATACTTTTTTGCCGCCGGATTGCGTCTTATTAAAGTCTTTTTGAATGTCTTCTAAACGGTTAACGACCTTTTTCAGCTCATCCGGATTATTGACAGCCCAGTCTTTTTCCGGAGCAAGGCGGATGCGGGCCCCGTTGGCCCCGCCACGCTTGTCAGTATCGCGGTAAGAAGCTGCAGATGCCCAGGCTGTGCGAACGAGTTCAGAAACAGTCAAACCAGACTTAAGTATTTTATTTTTAAGTGCGGCAATTTCGGTAGCTCCCACTAGCTTGTGATCGACTGCGGGAATTGGATCTTGCCAAATCAGCACTTCTTTTGGAACGTCTGCGCCAAGGTAGAGTGTGCGAGGGCCCATATCTCGATGGGTTAACTTGAACCAAGCCTTGGCGAACGCTAGCTGAAATTCCTTTGGATCATCAAGAAATCGTTTCGCAATCTTTTCATAACTCGGATCGAATTTGAGAGCTAAGTCCGTCGTAAACATGATCGGAGCATGTCTTTTGTTTTTATCGTGAGCGTCAGGTACCAATTCTGCTGCCTGATCATCCTTGGGGATCCACTGTGTGGCGCCGGCTGGACTCTTAGTCTTAACCCATTCAAATGCAAATAAGTTGCCTAAGTATTGGCTAGTCCACTGAGTTGGATTTGCGGTCCAAGATCCTTCTAGACCACTAGTAATCGTGTCACCCCCCTTGCCGCTGCCGCACTTGTTCTTCCAGCCCAAGCCCTGCTCTTCCACTCCTGCTGCTGCCGGAGCGGGGCCTACACATTTAGAAGGATCTGCCTTGCCGTGGGCTTTGCCAAAGGTATGGCCACCTGCGATGAGTGCGACGGTCTCTTCATCGTTCATCGCCATCCGGGCGAAAGTTTCGCGAATGTCTTTAGCTGCAGCGAGTGGATCCGGATTGCCGTTGGGTCCTTCAGGATTCACATAAATCAGGCCCATCTGAACAGCAGCCAGTGGGTTGGCTAATTTTCTGTCGCCTTTGTACCGCTCATCCGCGAGCATTTTTTTCTCAGGACCCCAGTAGACTAGGTCGGCTTCCCAGTCATCAGTCCGCCCGCCCGCAAACCCGAATGTCTGAAAGCCCATCGATTCTAGGGCAACATTTCCGGTAAGCACCATCAAGTCTGCCCAAGAAATTTTGCTGCCGTATTTCTCCTTGATAGGCCAGAGCAGCCTTCTCGCCTTGTCGAGGTTTGTGTTGTCAGGCCAACTGTTCAGAGGTTCGAATCGCTGCTGGCCTCCTCCAGCTCCCCCGCGACCATCAGCGATGCGGTAGGTGCCTGCGCTGTGCCACGCCATCCGGATAAAAAACGGTCCGTAATGACCGTAATCCGAAGGCCACCAGTCCTGCGATGTGGTCATTAACTTTTTGATATCGCTCTTCAGAGCTTTCAGATCGAGCTTTTTAAACTCCGCAGCGTATTTATACGATTTATCCATGGGGTCGGACTCAATCGCATGTTGGCGTAGAGGAGCGAGGTCGAGTCGTTCAGGCCACCAAAATTGATTCGAAATCGTTTGGCGGTCGACACCATCTTTTGGCGGATCATTATTTTCTGCGGCCTGCCCAAACTGGGAAAACACGAGCGCCGACAACAGGACACCGACGGTTCTGCTTTTTAACATTTTGCAACCTTTTGAAAACATGATTAATCGTTTTAGAATGCAGCGATGAGATCAATCAGTCAAGGTGACTAGAATTAGTATGCCTCATAGCTGAAGCTCAGCTTTCTTGCACAGATGCTTAGCTTGCAACTAAAGTGCCAATGGCGATCTTGGATGATTGGGGAATTTTGTACGTAGGAGAGTGACACGGAACCTAGATAGACTGAGACGACGGGCGAATTTTTCGTATAGAAAAATTGGAGGCGCCGCCCGGATTCGAACCGGGGCATGACGCATTTGCAATGCGCTCCCTTAGCCACTTGGGTACGGCGCCGTCGCTCAGTAAGGAATTGCTTTTATGACAAGAAAGCGCCCCCTCTGGCAAGGGGATTCTAAAATAAATTCACAATCATGTTCATGCCGAGGGTCGTGTTGTCAGCGGTAACTGGGTCGCTGCCGAAGGGGAATAGTTTGGCATAGATGTTAAAATATAGTCCCTGAGCTGCTGTGATACCGAGGCCAAGCTGTTGGAAGTCTGGAGTCCGGCGGTACTTGAAGCGTGGCGACATCTCGCGTGTATGCAGGTAGGTAATCGCTGTCATAGTGCGAAAGTTGAGGGTTGAGTTGAAGCGGTACTCGAACGTAGGGTCGAGGTAGAACTGAGTCTCCATCTGCCCCGAGCGTTTGTACTGATTGCCGTCATAGAATGAGTTGGCAAAGCCGTTAAAAATCATTCCAATCGTCGCACCTTCGGCGATCTCGTAGACGGTGTCGGAGAAGAACGACACGCCGTTGCGGTAGCCGTTGAGTACCCGGTAGCGGTAGCTCGTGTATTGCTTCGCGGATACACCGGCGCGGACCATCACTGGACCGATGCTGATGCGACGGGCTAAGTCGATGTAAGGGTCGCTCATTCGAGTATTGCGGGGGCCTTGGAACGGAGTTTCAGTCCCTACGCCCGTACCAACGCCGGCCGTGGTTGTTGGATCGAGGCGGTTGCGCAGAGAGAACGTGCCGCTCATTGAGACGGCCGGCGCAGGAACGGCCTTACCGGGGTTTGGGGCTTCAGCCGAAAATGGTTTGTTAATGGATGGGCCGCTATAGGAAAGGTTGAACTGCCCGCTCCATGGTGAGCTAGAGCCGTCTAGCGCGCGCAGACGCTCGTTCTTGATGGTAGGTAGCGGTTTTGTCTCGGGCTGAGACTCGGGCTTATTTACAGTTTTATTTTCAGCCTTAACTTCCACTGCGGAAGCTTTGACTCCCTCGGCTTGAGCGGGTGACGGCAGTGCTGAGATGCCGAGCAGTAAGGGCAATAAGGGGCGGCAAAGTAATCTTTGACGAATGATTTGACTCATTGTTTGCACTAAAGCTAACCCTGGACGCATGGCCGCATCGCCCCTAAACTTGTGATAATGATTGAAGATTTGTCGACCTAGCTGGGTCCATGAAAGGGCGCCAGTAGAAGCCGAACTTATACCGATGACTCACTCAACCGTCACCCCTTTTCTCAGAAAGGTGTCAGCATGCAGCATGTGATCGTCGCCGGTAGCACCGGATTGGTTGGATCCGAGTTGATTCGTCAGCTTAAAGAGCGTTCTGACGTTCGGGTGACGGCCCTGGTTCGTCGTCCTTGCGGTCTCAGCAGGCCCCCCTCGGTCACTGAGAAGACCTTCGATTTTGGCAGCGAGAGCGCCTACGCTGAGATTGGTACCGAGGCGATGCCGTGCGACATACTTCTTTGCGCCGTCGGCACCACGATCCGCAAGGCAGGCAGCCGCGCTGCCTTCGATGCCATCGACCGCGGCATTCCGCTACGACTGGCAGCGGCGCTTGCCAGTAACAATCCAAAAGCTGTATTCGGCTTCGTCTCGTCCATCGGAGCCGATCGGCCGCGCGGTTTTTACCTGCAAACTAAGGCAGCTGTGGAGGCCGGCATTGCCGCTCTTGGCATGCCGCATGTCCTTGCTCGGCCTTCGCTTCTCATGGGGGAACGTTCAGAATCTCGTCCCATGGAGGAAGTTATGTCCCATGTTTTACCGTCGGTGTTCAGTCTCGGGGATCAGTTAGGGCTTAAACGTGTATTAAATCGGTTTCGACCGATTGCAGCTGCTCAAGTGGCCCATGCCCTGCTGCACGAAACTTTGAATCGAGACGTGCGCGGGCGAGTCGTTATTGAGGGCGAAGATTTTTATAAGCCGTAATACGGCCCCTTGCCTAAAGTCGATGTCCTGTCCTCAAAGCCGAAATATATAGAGCGACCGAAAAAGAAGGGAAGACCCCAGTCGATCACGGTAAAAGGTGAGTCAACGGCGCTGCTGTAAGGGGTTATCGATAGCGCTGAAGCTAGCCCTGAGCTTGCTACGGCTTTTGACTCCAGCACAGCAGCGGCATTGGCGATGCTGAATGTAACTGCGGTGCTTGCTACCTTCGCGTTGCTATACATGGTCGCCGAGGTATTCACGATTTCCTGCGGACAAAGGTAGCCAGATGCCCTGGTGTTCGGCGCGCAAATTGGAACACTGCCAGCTGGTATCACCATGTCCGGCGAGCCGCTATCGAATCGCGCACGCAAAGGTAGGTCGATCCCGCCGCCTGGATAAGTGCTGCTGATCTCTCCACGCGTGTCGGCAGCAAGTGTTACGATGCTCGCGGGTGGGGAATTATTGGGGCGCGTGCTGATGCCTAGGATCATTTGTCCATCCGCATGTGGAGCGCCCGTAGTGGGGACTGCATTCAAGCGGAACACAACTCCGTTATTGTCCGTCGGGAGTAAAGCGACGGGATTTTGTAGTTGCACAGCGCTGGTGGTTCCAGCGCACGACCCATCACCGCTGCAGCTATAATAGATGCCAACCTGTGCATTGGTCGTACAGGCGATGCCACAATCTTGCACCAGCATGCTGACGCCAAGAATGCCGTTAAATCCGGCTTGCTCAGGACTTACGTCAGGTGTGGTCTGGGCTGCTGTACAAAGCGGTGGTGGAGTAGCGTACGTGCTGTCTATCAGCTGGACCGGGACTTGGGTCGACGGCTCGCCTCCAAGTTTCACATCAACGAGTGCAATTGGTCCCCAGTCGCTCGCGAGTCCTGTATAAGACATACATTCCGTAAGTCTGCCTCCAGCTGCAGTGGTCACGGGAGTGGTGGTAATCTTCACGACAGAGGCGAAAAGCCGCAGACCTGAGCTGCCCGTGTCTAAAACTATGTTGTTTATAGTTTGGCAGGCACTTGTGCCTGGCTGACAGATGGTGACAGAGGTGCAGGGCTGATTTGGATATTGGAATTTCGGGTCACCGCAGAGCATGCCATTGACCGTAAAGGGAACTACGTTCGCTTCCAGTGGGCCGCTATTGTCAACCAAGGGCGGACCTGAGCTGGGCGCCACTAGTGGTGGCTGAGGGCTGCCTGGTGCGGGGCTATGCGGTGCCGTTGCGGAACTCGGATCTGAACTTTTGCGCGCTTTAGATTTGGTGATGATACTGCAAGCTACAGCGCTCAACAGCACCGTGCTTAGACAGACCATGCGGAGGGTTGGTTTGAAGTTCCTCATAACTAAGGGTCTTCGGCGTTTACCTGAGTTTCTTTAGAACGCTTTCGACACGGTGGGATGCAGTTCGTTGCGTTAGTCGCCGAGATCACAATAAAACACTGAAGTTGTATACATTTCGGAATGAAAATAATAACATACAGCGACACGCGCCACTTTAGGCAATTGCCATTATGTCGACCCGGACGAGGCTAGTTCGATGATCATTTGTCAGGGATTAGGTAAGGACTTCAAACACTACCAAAAAACAGCCGGTTTTGTGGGGTCGCTGAAATCATTCTTTCACCGCAGCTACGAACGTAGGGCTGCCGTACACAATTTCGACCTTGAGATTCAGCACGGCGAGATGGTCGGTCTTTTAGGACCAAATGGGGCTGGTAAAACAACGCTGATGAAAA
This sequence comes from uncultured Pseudomonadota bacterium, assembly GCA_903915625.1. Taxonomy (GTDB): domain Bacteria; phylum Bdellovibrionota_B; class Oligoflexia; order Oligoflexales; family CAIYRB01; genus CAIYRB01. The sequence continues at coordinate 9,158 of CAIWTN010000226.1, forward strand.
TGTTCAGCGGTATTATCGTTCCTAGCCACGGAAAGTTGCAGGTACTTGGGCACGTGCCGTTTGAGCGCGAGCATGCATTTCGGAAAAAAATCGCTCTCGTCATGGGGCAGAAATCCCAACTGTGGTGGGACATACCTGCCATGGATTCATTTCTGCTCCTGCAGAAATATTACGAAATCGATAATCGCGACTTTAAAAAGAGGCTGGGTGAACTTAGTGCTTTGCTAGGTGTCGAGAGGCAACTGCAGGTTCACGTTCGTAAGTTGTCTCTTGGCGAACGCATGAAGATGGAACTCATGGCCTGTCTGTTGCATCGGCCCGATATTCTCTTTCTGGACGAGCCCACGATCGGCCTCGATGTGGTCGCCCAGCGTAATATTCGCGATTTTATTGCTCAGTATCAGGCTCAGTATAAGACCACAGTGATTTTGACGTCGCACTACATGGCTGATGTTGAGGCACTATGCCAACGCATCGTTCTGGTGCTAGGCGGGACCAAGCGCTTTGATGGTCCGATACGGGAATTCTCTAATATCCTGGGCCGTGAGAAGTTTGTCAGTGTCACCTTTTCAGAATCTATAACTGATCCAACGAGTTTTTGGGCAACGTTTGATCCTCAGTGGAACGAGAGCCGGACTCGCGTTGACCTGCGGGTGCCCGAGGCTGAACTACGCTCCAGTGCGGTGGCGATCCTTCAGCGTTTTCCAGTCGCCGAGTTTACTATGGAAAAGCTGCCGATCGAGCGAGTGATGAATGCGCTGCTGGCCAATCCGCAGCTACTCAAGGGAGCTGAATAATGGCGAGTGCACAGCTCGCTAAATGGTGGGCGACCATTCGGATAAGTTGGAATAAGCAGCTCAGCTATAAGCTGAACTTCTTGTTGTTGGTCATTGGCCCCAGCGTGGTGTTCTTCTTCGTTAAATACAGTCTATGGACGGCCATTTTTCGGCTGGAGGGCATAGATAAAATTCAGGGTTATGACCTAAGTAACATGCTCCGTTATCAGATCTGGAGTCTGATCGTTGCGCTCGTGGCGCAGGGTTACAACAGTATGAATTTGGCCGAGGACATACGAATGGGCCGCATATCGGCCTATCTAGTCTATCCCTTCGATTTTTGGTCTTTTCAAACTGCGGGCTTCATTTCATTTCAAGGGCTGCAACTAGTCACGGCCAGTGTCACTCTATTATTCATGTTTGGACTCGGGTTTTTGCAGCATCTGCATGTGCCTGATTTGATCAGCGGCCTAGCCTTTTCCTTGGTGGTTAGTTTCTTCTGGTATCAAGTTAGTTATTTGATTGGGCTGGCGGCATTTTGGCTAGAGGAAACCTGGGTGCTTCGGGTTATGTTTATTACGATTTCGCAGTTTTTTTCGGGAGCAATTTTGCCGCTCGAAGCGTATCCCAAATACTTGCTGAACATGTTGGCGTGGACTCCTTTTCCTTATCTAACTTATACGCCGGTGAAAATATTTATGGGTGAATACACCGGCAGTCTCAGTCAGGCTTGGCTTACTTTGCTCGCCTGGATGGTAGTGGTTGGGCTCTTGAATCGTTTGGTTTGGCAACGTGGGTTGCGCCTATACACAGCTGCGGGGATGTGAGGCATGTTGCGAGAAATCCGTCATTATGCTGGGGTTTACTTGCGCTTCATGAGCACATGCTTTGCTGCAGCGAGTACTTACCGCCTTCATTTTGTGCTCTTGATTATCATGGACCAGCTTTTTTATCTGAGCATGCTCGGGTCAGTCGATTTTCTTTACAATAACGTCCCTAAAATAGGCGACTGGGGGCGTGACCAGTTTATGTTTTTTGTCGCCTTCAGCTTAGCCATAGATCATCTACATATGAGTTTTATCAGTGAGAGTTTCTGGGAGTTTTCCTACGACATACGCACTGGTAAGTTGGATTTTATTTTACTGCGCCCACTAAATACGCTGTTTTCAGTATTTGCTCGGCAGATTAGGCCGGCGACGCTGGTGAATTTTGTGACCCCTTGGGGTGTTCTGATTTATTTCGGGCTACGTCTTGGTCTAGATGGCTGGGCGTGGGTCGCGGTGTTTCCCTTAGTCATACTGGGATTACTTCTTCTGACCTCGATAGAAATCTTACTTTCGATGCTGATGTTTTGGACAGTAGAGTCGATGGGAATCAACTTTCTTCGCATACAGCTTCAGACCATTTCGCGCTGGCCTGACTTTATCTACCAAGGCTTCGCTAAGCGTTTTTTTACGCTGGTAATGCCAGTACTGTTGATCGGTAGTGCACCAGTCTATTTTTTGCTCGATCATAGTCGCTGGGCCGGGCTTTTTGCCATGGGCGGTGCGTTACTGATGAGCTGGCTGTTGATCGCTTTTTTTTGGCGCCTGGGGCTTAAGGCTTATGAATCGGCGTCAAGCTAAGCCATGCGTCAGACATGGCTTCGTGGCTATTACAGTCGAGAGACTCAGAAAAGTACTGACAGCGAGAATAATCTAAACTCGAGAATTAGTTTAGAGACCACTCCGGTGCTGTCAGAGCCATCGGCGGTGGCCTTGGCGCTTGAGTTTTCGTAACTGGCCTTCACCCATACATTCATGGCGATGTGTGGGTAGAGAAGGTAGCGGACGCCTGCTGTAAGCTTGCTCAGCATAATTCTTTCGGAGCCGCTGGTCACGCCGATAGTTTGCGAATTAGCACGCGACCCAACTAGGAAGCCACCATAGGGAATCCAGCGACTTGAGCTTAGTGGAGAAGACTCTTCGCCGGCCTTAGTGGGCTTGTCTTTTTCCAAAGCGCGGTCTGGGCTATTGAATAAAACTCCAAGATTCCATTCCGTGTTGTTCCAGGCGTTATCGTAATCACCCGTCGTTTTGCTCAAATTATTGAGCGTGACATCGACCACCGGCTCGACGTGAGACGATACAAAGTACCCATATCCTAGGTTTCCTTTGACGGAACGGTCGTTAAGCTTGGTGTTTGTGCTCCCAGAAGAAACTTTACCGGAGGCTGACGTAAAGTCTAGGTAGCCGTTAATTTCATGGTTGTAATCAGCTAGGGCGTATGAAGAGCCGAGCGCAACCCAAAGGCATAAGATTTTCTGAGCTAACTTCAGCATTTTAGATCCTCCTACGGAAGTCTTCGGTGCTGAATGGTAAAAGTTTAGCTCATGCAGAAGTTAGGTAGTTCACGGGACCACTGTAACCATGCGTAATCACGCAAAAGACACGATTTATTAAAGTTTTTGCCACAAAATGCCGATAACGCTTCTGACTTTTGTAGCTGAGTTCGATAGAGGGGTGGCACATGTTCTGGAAGCTGAGTACTTTTGCGGTCGTTTTTGGCTTAATTTCCGCGTGTGGTAAAAGCAATTTTAGTAGCGATGCTGGTCGCGCGACAGGTGGCGGTGTAAAACCCACTCCGACACTTGGAACGAATACGCCGCTGGCTCCTCAACTTGGTGAGGCAAGTCCGGCCAACACGCTTGACGTTGATGGCGACGGCAATCTCAATAACTGCCCGACCAAACCACAAAGCATTCTGATCCTCGATTTTAAATCAGGTTGGTGGTCTGGTGATGGCGGTAACTTCGTTGATCGCATCACTGGTGGCTTATCTCAGGCTTGCAGCACTAAAATTACGCTCGAATATCACCATGTGATCTTAACGGTAAAAAGTCTTGCGAGTATTTTTTTTGGTAGCAAAGATGGAAATGTCCCCTTTGCTAACATGCAGCTGACGGCGCCCGGTGATCCTAAGCTGCGTGCCGGTAGCACTCAGTTCGAACAGGCATTCGCTGACCCATCGTTCGCTACTTACACTCAAATTTGGCTGCTCTCTGGTTCGGCAGCTGACCCGGCAGATTTGCAGGTGAATCATCCATTTTTTCAAAAAGTAGTCCAAGCGATTAAGGGCAGTAAGGCTCATTTTTTCCTGGGTGTCGGCTATGGTTCGATTACCCACGCAGTTGCAGTGGCAGATGCCTTGCAACTCGGGGCTAGCTTCAGCACCATTCAAGCTGAGGGAAATATTCTAAATCCGATGGGAAGTATCTCTTTGAACAAATCTCTTGCGGTTGGTCAGTTTGATAGTTCGCACGTCCTTCTTAAGGGGTTTACCTCGATTGCTGATAGCCTAATCGTTAGTGGCGTACCGGCCCATGGTGATGCCATTCAGGACAAGGGCGGCGTCAATATCATCGCCACCGATAATTTGAACCAGCCTAGCCTTGCGGTTAGTAAGGACGATAGTGCAGGTCCCCGCTTTGTTCTCGACGGTGATCTTCCACGCTATTATGCCGCCTGGAGTAATCAAAGTCCTGAAACTATGAAATTACTCCAAAATATTTTAGTTTACCTCGCCAAATGATGTCTGCCAGTGTCTGTTGTACGATAGAGTTATGGAAAACTCATTACGACCGGTCCTGCTTTACGACGCCGACTGCCCTCTATGCCTGAGGCTGGCGGCGTTCGTCACACGTCGTAGTGGTCTGAAGACAGCTGCTTGGCAGGATTTTTGTCAGACGCCAGAGGGTGTTGCCGCTTTTTCTGAGGATCAGCGTAGCGCTCCTGCAGATCGCCTCCGCCTACTGACCGATGAGGCCTTATTTGAGGGCGAGGACGCCTGGGCCTACCTGATCGCTAACTGGCGGGATTTGAAGGCCCTCGACTGGTTAGCGGCACAGATGGGCCTGCGTCAGCCCTTGGCTCGGGGGGCAGCTAAGGCTGGCTATACATTGCGCCGACTGTGTACTAGGTGCCCCAAATGATCGTTTCATATCAAGGAGCAATATACGGTGGGCGATACTTCTAAATCTCACGGGTCGCATGTTGATAAAACGAGCATGCAAGCTTTTCCAGTCGATCAAATTCTCGACAACAGCTCAACCGACTTCGATCTTTTTCTGGAAGCTGCCGGTGGCTTGACCCTATATGCTCAGGCCACTTACAAGTGGAGTAAAGATGAGCTGACCAGGTTACTCGCTAACGGACACAAATCGCTTTTTTACCGGCAAGCTGAGACGCCTCGCGTGGATTTTTATCTCCGAATCCATAAACAGGTGCAGGTCGATGTGCTGAGCCATCCGCGGCTGCGCATTCTAAATCTAACCGAGGCTGCGGCGGAATTGACACGTGTCCTGTATGAGTACGATGTGACTCCGGTTGTTATCGCAAAGGCAGCAGATGTAGCGGTTGCCATGGTGCAGTGTGTGAAACAAGATCCCACCTGCATTACTGCACTAGGCCAACTCGTGCAGCATGACGAATATACCTATTACCATAGTGCTCGTGTGGGCGCTTATGCTTTGGCGATCGCCGTCCAGCTTTCGCAAAGCGATGAAACAAAATTAGCTGCAATGGCGACAGGCGCTCTCTTGCACGATGTTGGTAAAGCTCGGGTGGACCGGAAGGTCCTTGATAAAAGAGGGGCGCTGACGCCGCCTGAATGGGACGAGATGCGCCTTCATCCCGTGCACGGTGATGCGATGGTGGCGGAGTCACAATTGTCCGTGGTACCAAGGCAAATTATTTTGCATCACCATGAACGCCTAGATGGCACAGGTTATCCGCATAAACTAACAGGTAAGGAGTTACTTGAAGAGGTCAAAATCGTCGCGTTTGCTGATGTATTTGACGCGCTGACGACGAGCCGGCCGTATCAAGTGTGTCGCACTCGATTTGAGGCGCTAGCATTTATCCGTGATCGTCTCCTAGCAAATCTCCACAGTGATTCTTACAACGCGCTGGTTGAGATTCTGGCCGGTAGGGTCAAGCAATCCGCCTAGAAAAGGTTCCTACGGTGTGATGAGTTGTGGTTGTTTTGCGGGTCTCTTATCGAGTATTCTTGGCTACATGCATAAGACTTCCCTGCGCAAGCACAACTCGTATTTAGGCCCAGCGCTAAGCGTGCTGATCAGCGCGGTATTTGCTTGGTCTCAGCCTCTTGCGGCGCAAGTCCGAATGAATAGTCCGGTGCCTCCGACTATTGATGAGGAGGAGCTCAGCGAGCCCGGTGATGATGCAAGTGCTGACGACGTGTTTAGTGAGCCAACTCCTGACGATCAGCAGCTAGCACATGAGGTTAGTATCCTTAGCCTTCATGAGCGGCGCATCCCTCTGCGCTACGGCTGTGCTTTGACAGTTGGTCAAGCTAGGCCATGGCAGACTTATGGACTGGAAGTTGGTCAGCTATTAACGCCCCGCAGTTTTGTGGGCGCTTACCTCGGTAGCGGCCAGTTTGACGGCAGTGGCACGATGACGGATAAGTTGTCCTACAAGCTTAAGCTGGAGTCTCGCGGCATCGGAGCCTTTGCTCGCTACTATCTGCATAACTTTGACCTTCTGGCCTTTGAGGGTAATTTAGGCATTAGTCGGTGGTCTGGTCAGGTGTCAGCCCTTGGCACTGATGCATCGCAGGCCGATTCAAGTCAGTCACGTTCGCACGACTTCACCGGCTACGGTATGACTCTGGGTTTTGCTGCGACTGTGAGTTGGGTGTCTGAGGGTGGCTATTTCGTGGACTGGACTCCGCTAGGCCTGCAGGTGGCGAGACTAGTGAAGATGGATCTTGCTCGTAGCGAAGCGGCAGTGAATCGCGCGCTAAATCACGACATCCAGGGTTTGCGTATTTACGGATTGGTCAACCTGAGGGTCGGGCGTTACTTCTGATGATTGGTGATCTGCCAGAAGAGGCCTGGCCTGACTTAGGCAGCATCAATCGAGTTGATATGGAGTTTTACTCCGACATGATCCAGCTCCTCTTGCAGCGCAATACGCATGAAAGCGGTCGGAGGATAGCCGAGTTTTAGCGCAAAATGCGCTGCCCGCGATGGCGTCACAGCCTTGCGGCCCTTCTCAATGTCACACAGGTTTTGCTTTGAAATACCTAGGCGCTCGGCAAAATCCTTTTGATTGATTCCGTCGCACTCACGCAGAGATTTCAGTATTCCAGCAATCGTTAGCGGGCCAGCGGTGATTTTTTCCATGAAAACCATGGCGTCGCTTTTGGCAGATTTTGAGGCTTTTGCAGGTTTAATACTCATGTTTATGCACCTCGCTTTCGCGCGCTTGGTCAGATGAACACTTCGAATCAACACGCATCTCCGTTGATTTAGTACTCCCTTGGAAGTACTTTGGTCAATGCAAATCAGCGCGATGATTAAGGCTGTCGCGGTGACCCATGAAGAATGAAGAATGAAGTGGGAAAGAGGGAAAGGCAAACGACATCGTCGGACATGCTCACCGCTGTGGCGAGTCTAGTCGTCGGGGCTTACCATTTTGCAGTTTGGACACCGTGGCCGGTTCATCTGAAATTTTTGCCAATAATTATGGGGACTAGTTGGTAAAGAGCGGAAAAGCAGGTCAAAAATCCTAAAGTTTGGGGACCATCAGGCCGACACCGTGCAAGTACTTGCACAAACCTTTTGAACTGTGAAGACCTACACGAGGGCGCCTATGTACCGGAAGAATTTGTGTCGGACGAGTTTACTGGTTGTCAGCAGCGGTTTATGTTTGGCGCTGTTCGGCTGTGAAGTCGTAGATAAAATACAGAACAAGAATTCCAAAATAAAATCCTCGGACAGTGTTGCGCCGCTTCCGCCGGGAGAGTCGCTGATCACTGCGGCGGATATAGAGCCCACGCCTGGATTTACTCCGGCAACTCTCACCGCAGCTGACCTGATCAAAAATTTGAATGAGGAAAGTAGTCTTTATGCAAATCAGCCCGATCTTGAAAAGCAGACTGCATGTGGAAAAGTAACCGATGCGCTTGTACTTCAGGCAAATGCAAAATCAGCGCTTATTAGTGCGACTTTAGACACGACTGCCTGTTTTAAGCAGGACAACACGGATGAGAATATCCAGTTTACGCAGGCAACTGTAAAATTGCGGTCATATCTTTCGTGCAGCAGCGGTGACTTGTCGTCGCTGGACGGTAAAACCCTAAAAGAAGTGGGCGACGATCTTATATTCAAACTGTGCAAGAATGGCGTGTTGTTGACCGAAACCAAGATTATTTCGAAATGGACTAGCATTGACCCGGCCAATTCTTACAGCGCTGAATCCACTCGCACCGCCTTTACGGGTGATCAAAAACTAAAAGGATGTAAATTTACGGTCGCGAAAAATATCGCTACTTATCCGGAAGGATGTATTAGCACTGATAAAAGTGATTATACGATAAAAAGACCAGACACAGTGCAGAAGGGCGAGGATTACTCGAAATATACGAATAACGGCGTTAAAACTGATATCTCTTCGACAGCCAATGTCTGGTACTTATCAGGCACTATAGATGTAATAAATCACGATTGGACAGGTACCGTGACCTACACCGGTAGCGCCAATCCCCCTAGCTATGTGATGACTCAGGACGGATCGAGTACAGCGATCACAGGCAAGTTGACAGCTACGGCATCCTTGCTGCTTGTTGACTCGGCGAAGCAGCAGCAAATGGATCCCTTCCGACCAGTTGTGAAAATGTTCGGGCTTCGGTGGTAAAAAACTGCCATATGCTGCGCAAATTGCGCTGCGAACACGCCCCGGCTGTGAGTAGCTCTGAGAAGCTCAAACTCACCGCTGGCGCGTAGCGAGCGCGCCCGAACACAAAAAGAAATTGCCCGGGACAGACGCTGATATTCTCCAGCATGTCTGGCCTCGGGCTGTGTCCGTTTACCCTGCAACTTCCGGATCTTTTGGGTGCACCGGAGGTGGGTGACGGCAGGCTTGTATACGCTTGTATACGGAATCTTGCCGTTTGGACGCGAGCGACTGACTGAAATTGCCGATACGTAGCTTACGCACAGCAGTTATAAACATTATTTTTTAAGTTATTCAGATTTTAAACAAAAACGTATTTATATCTAAAGTTTTTATCCAAAGAGTCCGATAAGAGTAATAAGAATTAGCAAAAATCCTTGATCCCTCGTTTGTTAGGTGGCTGCTGGGCACTGTGCTCAGGCATGATAGCGGAAAATCCATAAAAAACAGTAAGTTAAGCAAAGCATTAGTGGAGGCTTTAAGATCATGGCAAACCGGCATAAACGTCCATATTTCTTTGAGTTTGATTCTTTGAGGACGCAAAAGTCAGTGGCAAAGGTAGGCATGATAATGTGCCTAACTACTTTGTTTGCTTGCGGCACAAGCGAGGCTCCCCCAGCGGCCCCTCAGCTTAAGGTCAAAGAAAAAGTTTCTTCTACTAGCCTGAGCGACGGAAAAGGCAGCAGCGACTCTTTTCCTGATTTCGGCACCATGGGTAAGGCTAATAGTGCAGCCTCAATCCGCTCGGCGAAGAAATCGCAGCTGATGCAAGAAGTCGGCATGCTCGAGAACGATATGAGTACTGCCAGGTCATTCGCAACCAGCCTCAAAACACAGATCACGAGCAATGTACTGCCTAAGGGCTTGCCGAGTGCTAATTCACCGACGTTTTGGGGCAGTATTCTGACCGCAGGTGGCGACTTCGTCACCGCTTTTATAGTTAGTGGTTTTGGCTCGTCTGGCTCATCTGGCTCATCTGGCTCATCTGGCTCATCTGGCTCATCTGGCTCGTCTAGTTCGTCTGGTTCGTCTAGTGG
>CAIWTN010000227.1 GCA_903915625.1 uncultured Pseudomonadota bacterium
ATTTGCAAAAAATGGTTTTAAAAGCAAAATATTATAGTACTTTAGAGGTGATGAAAGGGGGTGCTCAAAGCCTTGAGCATCCAAAGTCTCGTAAGCCTTTCTCAGTGTGCGAAAAACAAATAATTCTTGGGAAAAGTGTCATGAAAAAATTTTTACAAATACCAGTCTTCTTGTTGTTAGCTTGTGGAGGCCTGAGTAGCCCTTCATTTTCCGCCGAGACCCTGGCCAGCGGGACTTGCGATGCAAGAGCCGCGAGTGGTCTTAACGTCACGGTATTTGTTCCGCTTGGCGAGCAGCCTCAGATTGAGCTGTTAGACGCTTATGAAGGCCAGCTTGATATTCTAAGCAACTTGGGGGGGCTAAAAGGTAGTCGTATCCTAGAGAACGGAACAGTGAAACTGTCTCATTTCCTGACTTACGTTGGAGCTTTTGAGCAGATTGGTAATCATGTGCTGTCTTTGAAAGTGGATGGGATCGTGGTAGATAAAAGAGAGTTAACTCTATTATCAGATGGCTGCCACGTTATTGGTCAAAGCATCGCATTCACAGTGCAGCCGAAGACACCGATTGTGCTTGACCCGAGTCAGGATTACTACCCTCTAGATGGTGGGCAGATTCTGGCCGTTGATGGTAAAGATGGTAGCGCCAAGTTGCTGGGTACCACCAAGGCCTGGACTGCAATCGAAATCATTCGTGAAGTTAGTTTGGAGACCCATGACAAGGGTGTCGTGAGCATTAGCTGGGACCTGGAAAAAAAGTCACAGTACCCGACATCTATTGGGTCCTTTTACGAAAAAGGGTTTGATCGCGGGCCACTCATCAATCCAGTGAGTCAGGATACCGGACGGCGAGAAATATTTGGTAAGTAGGCAGCGGCTTATTAGATAGAGTGCTGCAAATTAGAATAATTTTTTTGAGCGGATGTTTTCGACATCCGCTTTTTTTATCTAAGTCGGACTAACTCTTGCATGCAAGTAGATAAGGTTGATTCAAGCCGCAGTTTGCGGTGAAGCAAGCTCTTCCTTGATGAATTAAAGTTAAATCTGGAGGATGTTATGCCACTCAAAGATGTCTGTAATCGCAATGTCGCATGCATTAGTCCTGACGCTAGCGTAGTAAATGCGGCTCTGATTATGAAGGAGAAGCACGTTGGCACGTTGGTGGTTGTTAAACATCCCGAGCACCCAAAAGACCCGGTTGGTATCGTGACTGATCGTGATTTGGTGCTGAAGGTTTTGGCGCAAAAGCTTTGCCCCGAGGAAACCAAAGTCAGTCAAGTGATGGTACTCGAACCTCGCATTGCACGTGACACAGACGGGCTGCTCGAGGCTACTGAAATGATGGAGAGCTCGGGAGTCAGAAGATTGCCCGTCGTTGATTCCTCCGGCAATCTAAAGGGAATCGTTGCGGCTGATGATCTTTACGAGTTGCTGACTACCGAGCTTTCTAATTTGTCGAGAATTGGAAGTCGTCAAGTCCATATGGAAAGTCACGGGTTCTCGCGGTAGTGGATTGATGTCTTCGATGGAGTAATCTGCAGAATGACTATGCACGCTGTTAGGGTGTTATTTAGCCTAATGTTGGTAGCTTCGGGCTTTGTTGGTCCGCAGTCATCCTGGGCTTACCCGTCGAGCCAAAGTTTTCCATCATTGCCTGCTGCTGCGGGTCTGACTTTGATCCATTGTCCGGACCCCGCTGCGATCATTTCATGGCAAATACCAAGATCATTTAACGCGTATTATTACTCAAAATCGGATGGAGTCGCATTTTCCGGGCTTGAGGTTGCCGGTCTTCCGGTGGTGTCGATGCCGCTCTTCAAGGCTGATGTGGTGGAGCAGGGTGGTGTTTGGCGCTTGTATTGTAGCTACTTCGGGGGGGGTCTAGGGCTTTCTTTGGCTACTGGAGGGTCCCCGAGTTATGAGCATTGCGCTTTTGAGGATCGTTCAAAAGTTTGTATCAATTCTGATGGCAATTGTGTTTTTATGTGTGAATCTCAGACTCCTCAATAAAGTGTATACGACTCTATGCAGATCCCGATCGATATGCTTGACCCTGACACACTTCGTAGCGTGGTAGAAAATTTTATCACGCGTGAAGGTACGGATTATGGCGCTCACGAGGTCTCGCTTGAGGCAAAAATCGAACAAGTGATGCGCCAATTGCGTTCAGGGAAGGCGATCCTGGTCTTTGATGCTGAAGCCGACTCTTGCAATATTATTACGAAGCCGTAATTGGTATGCAGTGTTGGTTTAAGCCGGTAGTGGGGCGTCTTTCGGCGCCTTTAGTTGGCAAAAATATATCCCGCCCCGATTGTATAATTCTGTATAATTCTGTATTTTATGCATGCCTCTTAATTCTCTTAAATATTAGCAATTAATCCTAGACAGGAGCTTGTATTCTCATATAATTACCGCATCTCTATACAGAACTATGCACTGATCACGCCTGATTCAAACAGGTAGCTGATAGGGCGACTTAGCGGGGCGAGGTCAATTTCATGAGTCTTATTAGATGCATTAAGCCGACTGCTGCAGTGTTGGCTGGTTTTGTGACCATGATCGGCTGCTCGGCGGCAACGCAACCGGTAAGTCGTACGAAGATCGTAAAAGGTCGCGATGCCAATGCTAAGTTATATCCGGTCGTGTCTTTGAACGAAGGTGATAGCGCTAGCGATACGTCATCTTTTTGCACCGGCGTTATGATCAGCCCTATGCACCTCCTCACGGCGGCACATTGTTCACTCGGCGACGACGGCAAATCAACTGACACTGCGTCGGTGTCTGTTGTAGCGAATGAGAGTGATCCCGAATCGCGAGACGTCGAGCTGCACTCCGTCCATTCAATTGACGTCCATGAAGGTTATAGCTCTGAAAATAGTGCGCACGAGGGTGCTGACGATGTGAAGCCGGGTGATACTCGCGATATCGCCATCTGGACCTTGAGCGAACCAGTTAGAGATGTGCATACTGCCGTTGTACTCGATCCTGAGGATGTCACGGACGCCTTTGTCGATGGACAAACGGTGGTCATCATGGGCTACGGTAAACAATCTAGCCGGGAGTCACCTTGGGCGCGCCACAATTTGAGAATGGCAGAAACTAAATTCTCCAAAAAGCTTGGCGCGGAAGAAGATGCGATCAGCGATTCGGAGTTTTTCGCTGGCGGCAAAGGACTACCAGATACTTGTAACGGTGACAGCGGCGGCCCAGCTTTTGTTAAATCAAAAAATGGCACCTTGCTTTTGGTTGGGCTCACCTCGCGCGGGCCAGACTCTTGTGACCGTGGCGGCATCTATACACTCGTTCCTGCTTACAAAGATTGGATCAAAGGGGTTTTAGGAGTCGCCACCTACGGTAGCTTTTTAAAATAACCGGAAAAATAAAAATCGGTAGCATCAGATTCTGCTTGTCTTGAAGAGCTCGGGCGGGCTGCACCTGGACCAAGTAAGTTTGGGCAACGGATGGGGAACTGCTAGTGAGACATATCTCGGACGCTAGCATCAACCATTTCCCCATATCGGGAGCCCAAGTTGGACCTGCGGTATTAATTTCCGTAGTTTTATTATTTTCAGGTGCTTGTAAGGCATTCCAGGCCACCTCTTCTGATACTAGTAGTGAGCTACAAGGCGGATCGGACGCGTCGTGTCGCATTCACAGGCCGTTGGCAGGCCCGACTCTTTATGACTGCACTGGCGTTGCGGATCCAGCCAGGGTCGGCCAACTTGCTGAGAGAGCAATAAAGGGTTTGGGTTTTCCCTCTAGGGAAGGTCCGAGAAATGGCGACTATATATTTGTCGGTCGGTACTATTTAGCTTGGATCGACAACACTGGATTTTCCGGAAAATTGAATGGGCTCTGGTCCCTTAACGGTCAAATTGAGAGCTTGGATTTTTCTCTGAGCGAGCCTACCCACGTGGGTCGGCGCCCCATCAGCATGCTCCTCCCTGGAGAAGACGGCGATGGACAATGGCCTCGCGCTTACAATGGTGCTGAGCACTACGAGATTCCCCGCTTCAAAAACGGGCGCCATGACAGTCAGGCTGGCATTAGAGAGGCCAACCATTTTACCGATGCTCCCCAGTGGTGGCGTCAGTGCATTAATGCCAACAACAATCCAACGCGCTGGGACAATCCTATAGGTGTATCTAAGGTTGTATTGGGCAACGGCGAGATCACCTTTCAGAATGAGGCTCCGCTGACAATCGTCGCCAGGTTTCACGAAGATTCCTTCGCCTGCGGTACGTCCTATCCGGTAAATGACCACGACACTACAGACCTACGTCTCGCCACCGCTTACACCATGTATGCGAATAGACCGGTCATCAGTCGTCATTATCAAATGGTCAATGCCGGCGATCAGCCTGTTGCCAATGAGGGCATGGAGAAACTTATCGGCGGTCAACTGCTCACGGACTGGCCACACCCTCACTACCTTAAGCAATACCAGAACTACATTGCATGGAATGGTGACGATCTTTCACGTTATTCACCGCTGAATTACTTAGGTGAAGGTCAGTCAGGTGATTTGATCAATGTCCATGGCGCAGGCCGACTTATTCTCAGTGCTACGCCAGAGCTGCAAGATGGGCGATCGATTGGAATGATACAAAATATCGATCATGCTGGGGAGGACTTTGGCATTTGCCTATGCATCGTCCACGGTGGATTTGAATTTACTGGCTCGGTCTTGGCGGGACAGCATCTACCGCCAAAGTCTGATGCTTCCCCCTCTCGCGGCATGGAGCAAATTCGCACCATTACTCTCGAACGACGGCGAAATAGCGCCGTCACCAAGCAAATTAGTAGTGTTGTCCTGCAAGCTGAGGATGGAGAGAGTGACTGGCACCAAGTCGGCAGTCGCGACGGAAATGGTTGGTCTGTTGGATCAAATCCCGGGAAAAATGATCCAGGATTTCTTTTCCACAAAAGATCTGTGGCGCAAGCTAAGGGTAATGTAGGTCAGGCCATCTTTTACCTTGAGATTGACCATGTCGATGGCGTTGACGAGCCGGTTTTAGAAATTGACCTCCTGTCGAACGGAAAAATCAACATGGCAAAGAAGACGATCAACCGTCGGGATTTTTTTGCCAACCATCAACTCCAGCGCTTTGTTCTCGACTTTCAGGCTCCCGATAATGGCATTATCGAACCACGCGTACGCTGGCTCGGAGGAGCTTGGCTTAAACTCGATGCTGTGGTCGTCAACTCGGTGAACTAGGAATCACCAGTTGATTGGGGGGTACCTAAGGTGGAGTATTTTGATTTCAGCACCTTAGCGTGAGTGCCTGACCCCACTGTGTACTGTTTCTCGCTGTTTTTTCATGCTAGGTTGATCACCTTCTTGCGAGGTACAGCCATGAGCAAATACACCCAAAGCGAAGCGGTCACGGTCAGCCAAATTGTTCAGGCTAAGGCCGCAGGTAAAAAAATCTCATCCATCACTTGCTACGACGCAGCGTTTGCTCGTCTAATTGAGCAAACTGGTGTCGATCTTGTGCTCGTCGGCGATAGCCTGGGCAACGTCATGCTTGGCTACGACAACACCTTGCCAGTGACGATGGACGACATGGTGCACCACACCGCCGCTGTGACGCGCATTTTGCGTCGGCCTTTTGTTTGCGCCGATATGCCATTTCTTAGCTACAACGTCTCTGTCGAGCAGGCTCTCACTAATGCCGGTCGGTTGGTGCAGGAGGCTGGGGCGCAGGCGGTAAAAGTCGAGGGTGGCGCCAGCGTTGCCCCACAGGTGAAGGCTCTGGTCCAAGCGGGGATTCCAGTGATGGGGCATCTGGGGTTGACCCCGCAGAGTGTCCATGCCATGGGGGGCTACCGGGTTCAGGGGCGCGGCGCTGATGCTGCTAAGCGGATGATGGACGATGCCTTGACATTGCAGGAAGCGGGCATATTTTCCCTGGTTTTAGAGATGGTCCCGGCCGAACTAGCGGGCCGTATTACGGAAGCATTGAAAATCCCTACCATTGGGATCGGTGCCGGACCAAAATGCGATGGCCAAATCATCGTGTTGCACGATATTCTTGGCTTCGACGAGGAGTTTAATCCTAAGTTTTTGAAGAAATACGCTAACTTAGGTAAGGTTGTGCGAGATGCCGTCAGTACTTACGATCAGGAAGTCAAGGCAGGCTCGTTTCCATCCGCTGAACATAGTTTTAAAGATTGACCGGAGCGTCGAGCTCCCATTTAGCACTGCAAAGCGAAGAGTTCATGTCTAGCAAACGCGATTATTATGAAGTGCTCAGCGTTGAGCGTACGTCTACTGAAGTAGAGATTAAGGCCGCTTACCGTAAGTCGGCGCTGAAATATCATCCGGACCGTAATCCTGGGGATCATGAAGCCGAAGTCCGGTTTAAGGAGGCTTCCGAGGCTTATGAAGTCCTCAGCGACGCGCAAAAGCGGGCCACATACGACCGCTTCGGCCATGCCGGTCTTTCTGGTCAGGGCTTCCAAGGCTTCCAGGATGTTGGCGATGTGTTCTCGAGCTTTGGGAATATTTTTGAAGAATTCTTTGGTTTTAGCGGCGGCGGTGGTGGACGTGGCGGTAGCCGCGGGCGGCGCGGCGCAGATTTGCGCTACGACCTAGCGATCGAATTTGAAGAGGCCGTCCGTGGGGTCGAGCGAGAGCTAGAATTTGAACGCGCCTGCGAGTGTAGCACCTGCCAAGGCAGCCGTGCCGAGCCAGGTGGGAAGCAAACTTGTCGCACTTGTGGTGGTGTGGGTCAGGTACGTCGTAGCCAAGGGTTTTTTGCCGTTCAAACGGCATGTCCTAGTTGCCGCGGTGAAGGTGAGACCATTTCGAAGCCCTGTAAGCCATGTGCCGGCAAGGGCTTCACCATGGAGAAGAAGAAGCTCTCCGTTAAGATCCCCGCCGGTGTCGATACGGGTCTGCGCTTGCGCGTGGGCGGTGAGGGCGAGTCAGGCAGTCAAGGTGCACCGTCCGGTGACCTCTACGTGGTGCTCCATGTCAAAGAGAGCGAGCTTTATGAGCGCGATGAAGACGATCTGATTCTTCGCCGCGGCATCGGCATGGCTCAGGCTGCTCTTGGCAGCAAATTGATCATTCCTACTCTCGATGGTGAGCGCACTATCGATGTCCCAGCTGGAATTCAGCATGGCCACCGCATCACTCTCGCAGGTGTCGGAGTGCCGCATCTTAAAGGCATCGGTCGTGGCGATCTCCATGTGCAGCTGGAAGTCGTCGTGCCGCGGAAACTAAGTAAAGAGCAGCGCGAACTACTCGAGAAGTTTGCCGCCGTATCTGGAGAAGACGCGGGCCATCAAGGCGGCTTCTTCCACAAGATTTTTGGTGATTAAGAGATAGTCATGAGGTGATAGGGATGGCTCTTAGCCTTTAGGCAAGAGCCGCTTATTCCACTCAAGAACCGAGTTCAAATCAACGGCGTCTAGATTGCGTACGTTGTAATGGTAGCGCTGAAATTGGGCCTCTTCTTCGACCTCTTCCAGCTTATCTTTCTTGGTGATCTGTAGACCCTTTAGTTCTGGCATCAGATCATTGCTTAAAAACAAGGTTGCCGAGCCATCATTAAACTTATGATGCATCGACACCACGTTGTAGAAGTTGCGGTCGATTTTGCAGCTCTTGCAGAACTTCCAAAGGTGCTTTTTGGTGCCATCGGCAGTATTTTTGGCGGTACATTCAGCGCAGAATTCGGTGACGCGAAAGTGCTTAGATACTAGGTACTTAAACGCCAACTTGCGGCGCAGCTCGCGGTCATTGGCCATGCTTAGAAAGAGCTTGTTTTTTAAGTCGAAAAGCTGTTTGCGCTCATCAGGACTTTCGCTTTTCTTGGCGTGACTAGTCAGCATGAGTGCATTGAGAAAACGGTAATTAATGATGCGCTCCGGGCGCTCCATATTGGCAAAGGATTCAAATAAGGCTTCATAGCGGCGAAACAGTCCGGCCAAATCACGCATGGAATTGCGTACCAGAACCAGCTCACCAGCAAACTGTAGCTTCAAGCAGCCGCGTGGCAGTCTTTTAGCGGTCTTGGGCGCAGTCGACTCAGCAGAAGGTGTGTTGGCGCGAGTGTCAGCCACTATGATGGATCCTTGTTACTTGCTGATAATATGAAGATTAAGCTTACCGCGACCTTACCACTTGCCAGCATCCTAGGCAATTGACTGCTTTAGGTACACAAGGCCGGTCTTATGCTCCCTCATTGCCACGGAAGCCCTGCACCGGATTCACGTGGCTGGCAATCCACGCAGGGAAGAGCCCTGCTAGTACGGCAATCGCAAGGCTGACAGCTCCGACACCAGCGTATACCCACCATTCGTAAGAGACAGGTAAGCGTGCCAATAAGTATAGATCCGGTAAATCGATAAACTGATAGCGCTCCAGCACTGCGCTAATGGCCACGGCCAAGCCCATGCCGATGAGGCCACCGATCAGTCCAATATAGACGCCCTGCTTAATGAACAGGACTAATATTTGATTGTTGGTTGCGCCTAAGGCTTTCAAAATCGAGATGTCTCTCTGCCTTTGACTTACTGCGACGAAGATCGTCGTGAGTATGTTAAAACCTGCGACGCCCGCGATAAGCCCCGTGATCAGTAGAATCACTACGCGCTCCATTTGCATGGCTTCAAAGAGAGGGCGATTAAATGACTGCCACTCTTTGATCGACAGCGAGTATTTTGCGCTCATCTGCTCAGCGATTTTGGGGCTGTCCCACGGTTTTTCGAGGCCGATCTCTAGCCCTGTGACCCTTTTGCCCATGTTAAAAAATCGCTGAGCAGTGGATAAACTCATCAGGACTAATTTATTGTCGTAATGCTTCAAGCCAGAATCATAAATGCCCACGACTTTAAACTTCTTCATCGCCGCCAAGCTTTCTTTAGTAGGCTCGACGAGTTCAATGGTGTCGCCAACCTTGGCGGACATGAGTGATAAGAGGCCAGAGCCAATTATGACGCTGGGAATCTCCGGAGGTGCCTTGCCAGCAGCATTGTCGATAATTTCCTGCTGCAATATGTCGATGGCTCCAGCCGGCTTGGTGACTGGTGCTAGACTCTGAACGCTTTCACGCATTTTCGGATCGGTACCACGCACCAAAACGCCGTGCAGAATCGAATCTTTCCGCGCCATGGTCTCGTAGTGCACAAATAATGAGACCCCGCGGACTACATGTTTGAAGTCATGGCTGATTTCTTTCGCCCATTGATCACCGTTGGTGATGCCATGGGGAAAGCGGTATGCCATCACGTGCGCATTAGCCTCAAGAAAGCGCCTGCGTAGTTCGCTTTCAAAGCCGTTAATCACGGACCAGACGACAATCATGGCAGCGACGCCAATCGCTACCCCAGCAATACTGAGGACGGAAATCCAGGAGAAGAAACGATTGTCTCGCCCGGCTTGCATATAACGCTTAGCAATAAATGTAGTTACCGACATGTGTTAGTCGTCCACTTAAATGATCGCTTGAGGCTTTAGTCGTATCCGTAGTCATTGCATATTAATAGCGCACCCACACAACATTGCCCAGAGCTCGATTAGGTGACCTTTGCTTTGCTGACAAAAGATGACGCTAAAGCGCCTTTCGTGACGGGACGACCCAGTTAGCGAGTAGTACCCCAAAGCTGACACCCAAAGTGATCGCGACGGCACTCAGGCTTAGGCTGAATGCGTCTTCAAAGCGGCGGCTAAGAGCGGCATTGAAGGCGCGGTAAATATAGGTTCCTGGTACCAAGAGAATCACCCCTGGAATTAAGAAACACTGTGCTGGGGCTCGGGTGACACGGGCTGCTATGTGGCTCAAACAGCCTGCAAGTAGTGCTGCTAAAAAAGAACCGAAGCCGACGTTCCAATCAGTGGGTATCAGCTTGATCAGAATAAATGGACAAGCACCGATGGGCACTGTTAGCCAAAAATAGCGCCGCGGTGTGCGAAAAACGATGGCGAAAGCGGCGGCACCAAGGAGAGCCGCTGCGATTAATAGAGGAACATCTTGAGTCATCTAAAATCTCGTGCTGATGAAGATCTGCATGATTGCCAATACAAAAGCCACGCCAAAGCCGAGACTAGCTGTGATCATGAGTGCCTCTAGTAGCTTGGCCGCGCCTGACACTAGATTTTTCTGAGCGACCTCATGAACAGCGTTAACCAGGGTCAGCCCAGGCACTATGACGACAATGCCGCCGATAATCAAAAGTGGTGCATCTACCGCAGGAATAAAAGCGCGACATGCATAGGCATACGCCGCCATGCTTGCAGCGATGAGAAAATCACCGAGGTAGCGTCGCTGCTCTGAGGAAAATAAATATTTGTTCAAATATTGGACGAGAATGCCAGCGGGGACACCAAGTGCAACCGTTAAAGGAGCGCCGCCGTAACTAAAGATCAGAATAGGACTGGTTAAAGCGCCCGCTAGCAAAGTAAGGATCTTCCCGTAAGGTGGCGGCATCGCCTCATCCGCATTCAGCCGAGCATTTGCATCACCGATACTTAGCTGATGTTGACGAACTGACTCTACCAGCTCATTCAGACGTGCCAATCTGTCAAGATCGATGGACCACCTGCGCACGCGCGTTAGCTCATGCAGTGTTTCCTGCTTTGTTCTGACGTTGATCCAGACTGCGGTAGGGATGGCCACGGTTTCAACTTCGTAGCCCCATGAGTCACCAAGGATCTGAGTCAGCAGCTCAACGCGATTAGATGAACACCCGCTTTGGATCAGCAGATTGCAGATGCGGCGAAGAAAAGCAAGAAACTCTCGCATGCTTGGCTGCTCATCCGGTGGTCGCATCTCTGGCGAAGATTCGCTCACCTTTTAGCTCCCGGCTCCGGTTTTCAACCATTCCGCGACGGCGACCGCAAAATAGGTGAGGATGCCGTCTGCCCCAGCGCGTTTAATGCAGATGAGGGATTCCATGACAGCTGCTTGTTCATCCAGCCAGCCATTCGCTGCCGCAGCCTTTAGCATCGCGTATTCGCCGCTGACTTGGTAAACAAAAGTTGGCGCTTTGAAGGCGTCCTTAGCGCGGCGAACAATGTCGAGATAAGGCATGCCTGGCTTGATCATGATCATGTCGGCGCCTTCGCTCAAATCTAGAGCGATTTCATTGATCGCTTCATCACTATTGCCGATATCCATTTGGTAGGTGTGCTTGTGGCCGCCACCAAGAGTGCCCTTAGAGCCGACTGCATCGCGAAACGGTCCGTAAAAGCTGGACGCGTATTTGGCGGAATAAGCGAGGATCCGCGTATGAATATGGCCTTTTTCATCCAACGCTAGCCGAATCGCTCCGATCCGCCCATCCATCATATCGCTAGGAGCGACGATATCGGCGCCTGCCTCTGCATGTGTTGCAGCTTGCTTGCATAGCACGTCAACTGTGGCGTCGTTACTGACGTAGCCGGTGTCGTCTAGTAACCCATCTTGGCCATGACTGGTGTAAGGATCGAGAGCCACATCGGTGATGATGCCCAGCGACGGGAAGCGGCTTTTTAGTTCGCGAACCGCGCGTGGCACCAATCCAGCGGGATTGAAGGCCTCGCTAGCATCGAGGGTTTTGAGTGTAGGGTCGATGACAGGAAAGAGTGCTATGGCAGGTATACCCAGGCGCTGGCATTGCTCTGCCGTGTGGTAAAGACTTTCGAAGCTCAAGCGACTGATTCCAGGCATAGACGCCACTGATTCATCACCGCGCGCGCGGTCCAATATAAACACCGGGTAGATTAAGTCATCGGTGGTTAGTCTGGTTTCGCGCGTCAGGCGGCGGGTGAATTCATCAACTCTGAGCCGGCGCGGGCGGCGGAGCGGGTAGCGGCCAAATGGTTGCATGCAGCTCTCCTTGGTGCACGATGGGTGTCTTTATTGTACAGAGTATGATTGAATAGCAAACAGCGAACCAGCTAGGATCACGCAATGCGGCCGAAAACATGCGACTAATTCTTGGAATCGACCCGGGCTCGCGTGCAACCGGCTTCGCCCTGCTGCGCGCAAGACGGCCTGCGGCCTTCACCGCCAATGATTTTGTGGTGGTTGAGGCTGGTGTACTTAGGCCGGATCCAAAGCTGTCCTTCATGGAGCGCCTGGGACTTCTGCACACGGCTCTGTTCGATTTGGTTAGTCAGCACTCGCCAGATGTTTGCGTCATAGAGCGGGCATTCGTCGATAAAAATGCAAATACCGCCATCAAATTAGGCGAATTACGCGGTGCGTTTATGGCTGCCTGCGTGCGCTGCGGCGTTCCCGTTGCTGAGTTGACGCCGGCGGATGTGAAGAGGACCATAGCTGGCAACGGCCGTGCTGATAAGGAGGCGATCAGCTTGGCCTTACAGACGCTCCTAGGATTCAAGCGAGGGTCCTTACCCCATGATGCTACCGACGCTTTGGCCATCAGCCTGTGCCACGGCCTCCGCGAGGGTCTTAAGGGCTTGGGCGCCTTAGGCTCAGCTAGCAGCCCTAGACCGGCAAGGCCTAGACCTTCCATGACACCATCCCGTACTAATACAGCATTGAAATCTCGATAGAATTTAAAAAGTTTCTATAAAACTATTGACTTTATTATAGATTGATCCTATCTAGCGAATCTTATCGATTGAGCTTGAGGTCTATCCGCCACAAAATATTAGTTTTGCGGCCAATGGGCCTCCCCATACGTGCGGGTGAGCACCGATTATGACCCCAGCGGAGGAACGGATGCGGGTACTGGTAGTCGATGACGATGAGACACTTCGATTGATCGTTAGATCTGCACTAGAAGAGCGTGCCTACCAGATCGATGAGGCCGAGGACGGTGAGCAGGCCGTCAACATGGTCGCAACCGCGGGCCCTTACGACGCTGTCTTGCTTGACGTCAATATGCCAAAAATGTCTGGTCTAGATGCGCTGGCAAAAATTAAAGAGCTCAGTCCGACGACGTTTTGTTTGATCATGACTGCTTATACCAATGTCCAAGATGCGGTCGCAGCCATCAAACAAGGTGCTTTTGATTATCTGGAAAAGCCAATCGATAGCGAACGACTCTTGAAGGTGATGGATTCAGCTTTGGCTGCAACAGCCATGGTTAAAGAGCTACGCTTCTCCGCGCCTCAGTTGGAGTTTGATAAGGGTCGTAAGATCATTGGTAGCTCGACGCAGATCCAAAAGGTGTTTGAGATCATCCACCGTCTGGCGAAGGTCGAGACCTCTGTGATGGTCCGTGGCGAGAGTGGCACCGGTAAAGAACTTGTCGCCCGTGCAATTCACGTGAATTCCCATCGCATGAAGGGGCCCTTTGTTGCGGTCAACTGTGCAGCAATTCCTGAGAATTTGATCGAAAGCGAACTCTTTGGTCACGAAAAAGGTGCCTTCACCGGTGCCGATCGGCGCAAACTCGGTAAGTTTCAATTTGCGGAAGGTGGAACAATCTTCCTTGACGAGATAGGTGATATCTCGCAGCAAATGCAGGTCAAGCTTTTGCGTGTTTTGCAGGAGCGCCTATTTACTCCGGTTGGTTCTAACCAGGAGATTCGCGCTGACGTGCGGGTAGTGGCAGCGACTAATGCTCCACTTGAGAAGATGATTGAGTCTGGGTCATTCCGAGCTGACCTTTTTTACCGTCTCAATGTCATGCCGATCACCTTGCCGCCGCTCCGTGATCGTCGCGAGGATATAGCGCCACTTGCCGATTTTATGGTGCAGAAGTTCAACAAGTCCCATGGGCGTTCTATCAAGGGCTTTGAAAGTCGCTCTCTGGCCGCTCTTCGCCTTTATAACTGGCCAGGCAATATTCGTGAGCTCGAAAATGTGATCGAGCATGCATTTATTATCGAAAATTTAGACAATATTCGGCTGGAATCTTTGCCCGATCATTTGCAGGGTTTGGTTCGCGTCAGTCCTAAAGATCCAGCTGAGGCGGAGTCGTCTGTAGATGGGGCAATAGCGCCCGCTAATGATTTACTTGCTGGGTCACTTGCGGCTTCACTTGCGGCTTCACTTGCGGCATCATCGGAACTGAATTATCCGCAATTAAAAGAAAAGTTCGAGCGGGAGTTTTTGATCCGAGCCTTGAAGGCTTTCAATGGACGAATCAATCAGACCGCTGAACATACGCAAATGACAAAAGTGACATTGCTGCGCAAGCTCGAGAAGTACGGCATCAATCCCAAGCAGTATCATAGTCAGTAAATGTTTAAAGGCGGCCAAATGGCCGCCTTCCTTTATACCTCTTCGAGGCGGAGTTACCAATGGCCTTAGCTCTTTGTAAGCTCACAACTTGAGGTCTTCTCCAAAGATTTATTCGGATCTCTGGAATAGAAAATTTCTCGAACGCTCAACTTGTTTCCGAAAAATGCGAGTTTTTTCAAAGTTGAACGAGTTTCTATTCTCGATCCATCTTTTCGGAATGAAATTGAAGTTTCAGTGCGATCGATCTCAAACTCTCTGAAAGTTCGATATTCCAAGACGCCATTTTCAGGAGCGGGGACTAAGAAAACACCCGTTCCGACTACTTTTGTCTCGTCTTTGGCAAGGAGTACTGCAGATTTCGTGGTTGTCTGATTTTTACCACAGCATGACGCTGTTTCTTGTCAAGACCCCGCTGAGTTGGCAAATCTAGGCTTTCAAGAGATGCTGCTTGTCGAAGAGTTGCAGCTCGCAGCAATCTTTGAATGCGGGTATTGCGGCGGTAGTCGAGCTCATCCTGTAGGAGCAGACTCAAAAAGTCTTCGTAGCCAAGATCGGCTTCAGCACCGTGTTTAAGCCGCTGTGACAAACTACCTCGCATTCCCTGCAGCTTTAAGTCCATGAGTAGGGTCGCTGTTGATTGTTCCATCTTCACGCGGTTTGCTGCGCTAAAACACACCCAGCACATTCTCTATCAGGTTTTTGTCCTTTGGGCTGCGGGGCCGAGCCGCTACAGGAGCAGTGCCTTGTATCTCGCAGAAGTGAAAGA
Organism: uncultured Pseudomonadota bacterium; assembly: GCA_903915625.1. Lineage (GTDB taxonomy): Bacteria > Bdellovibrionota_B > Oligoflexia > Oligoflexales > CAIYRB01 > CAIYRB01. The sequence continues at coordinate 14,916 of CAIWTN010000227.1, forward strand.
ATTCCCGCTATGGGGGGTCAATCAAAGTGAAATCAGGGGGTCAACTCAAGTGAAAACCTGCATTTATGCTCTCTTTTTTGATGGTCAATTCACAGACCTCGTTGTTTTCGGTACCTCTGTAAATTTCGATAATTGAAGGTACGGAAGTCCCTTCCGCGCCTGTTTCGTCTGCACCCGCTAAAGGTTGATCGGCAGAGGCAACCTCGGAGACGGATGATGTTTTCGTGGTTTTACATCCTACAACAGGCATCCAAACCAATAGGCCAACTGCTACTACCTTTTTCATCGTATTTCCCCTTTTCAATTTTTTTTGAAACTCAAATTTTCTACAGCGGATTCTGAGGTATTCTGAGCAATCCTTGGGCCAAAGACCCACTCATCACACCCCTAAAACCGTTTTTCTTTTGTTTCTGGGGCTTAAGTCTGACTTTCAGGGAGCTAAACCTACTTTTTGTAGCCATCACATCGTCGCGATTTAGGCAGTAGCGACCAATCAGTTGGTGGCGTCATCGTCCGCAAGATGAAGAGATTTAGGGGGAATTCACCAGGCCTGACGAACTGTCTAGTTTTCGCAAGTGTCAAATGTCTAGGTGGGC
>CAIWTN010000228.1 GCA_903915625.1 uncultured Pseudomonadota bacterium
GTAGACTGTTTTTCGACTAAGGACCTTACTGTCGAGGCGAACAAGACATCGGTGAAAATATTCATTTCTGTGGACGGTACCGACTGTTATAAAAAAAAATACAGCAAACCGGGTACTGACCTTGTTAGTGTAAAGGCGACATACAGGGAAAATTTTTACCTCACATGTTCATCCAAAGACCTTTCGTATTTGAATGGTAAGAAAATCAGAGAAATTGAATCCGAAGCTGAAAAGTTTGGCTGCACAAATGGTACTCAACTGAGCCAGACAGTAACTGAAGTGGAATCAACTACTATTATAGATGGCATTACAATTATTGGAAAAAACCGTACCCTGGAGCATTACGGGACTAAAAGTTTTGCTCCCTGTAAATTCTCAACATCTGGAACCAAAAGCACAATTGGCGATGACTGTATCATTTTCAAAAAGATCGAAGACCAAATTAAAAATTCGACAAATGAAACCGATCTGGAGGAAACCAATACAGCTACTATCACTCAATACTCAGCCACAGGCGTGACCGACGATGTCTCAGCCAGCACCAACGTTTGGCACAACACTGGAAAGATCGACGTCATCTACAATGACTGGACTGGAACCGTGACCTACAAAGGTAGCAACACGGCGCCAACTTATTCTCTTAAAGAAACGCCTACAAGCACTCCAATCACAGGCTCTTTAACTGCGACTGAGGCTGAATATTAAGCATGCTAAATGTTGCGTTCTTTGACCGCGCTAATCGCTGATTCCCGAATCTGCCGCCAAACCTCAGCACTGTTATCGATCTTTAAGTGATCAATAGGTAACTCAATATTCTCGGATGCACTTGGGATCGCTGAGGAGTGCAGATAAGGCGTCCTACTCTGATAGTAGTTAGACCATTTGCCCACACTCGCAGCTATCTGTTGGTACTCCGGCTCAGAAATGTCGTGCGGGGCCCCAAGGCATCCCGAGATATTTGGCGGTCTGCAGGTGACCCGACTAATGGGGTCGATGGTCACTAATCTGTCGAAGTGTATTTGATCAGCCAGTTGCAGCGCTAACTTAAGAGCCCACCATCCGCCATGTGAATGCCCCACTGCATGAAGGCGCTGCACACCATGGGCATGAGTAAATTCGGTCACTTTTTCTGCAAGGCGCTCTGGTGCAACTTCACTGACAACCTTAGGAGCCGCAGACGATACGTAATAGATACGCCCGGTGACAGTATGGCAAATTAGAAAATAATCGACGTCTGCTGCATGCTGGCTTCGTAAATCCTGCACGACCTCGTCAAACTGCGTGTACATACTGAGGCCATACGGAGAACTTGCGTCATTACCAAATGGATGGCAGCTAGCGTTGCCACCGAACACGAGCGCTGCCCATTTAGACTGCGCATCTTGCGAAATACTTGAAACATGGCTTGAACTAGCGGCCGGTCCGCAGCCCTGAAACGCCATCGCTGACAGCCAGGCCAATTTAGACAAGGACAACCGAAAGCCTCGAATATATTTTTGGCGCAATCAAGATCTCCCAGGATAATCGTAATCCTCTAAAGACTATGATTAACTTGTAAAGGTTTAATAAAAACGCCACCGGCAATACTGGCTTAAACCGAATACATCTGGATCTTTTGACTACTGCTATCATATAGGACAAATTGGCGTATTTTCAACTGCACTAGCAAACAGCAGTGCGACGCCCAGCCAACTCGTAGATCGCATGTGCAGCACGGGCGGCCCCGCCCTCCGAAAACCGCGATGAAATCTGCGTTGCATGCTGACTAAAACTGGGCTCGTGAACCAGTCGGTCGATGGCTACCTTAGCGCGGCAAGCGTCGTAACGCTCCGCTGGTATGGTAAGCCCAACACCAAGGCGCCTGATGCGCTCAGCGTTGTCCGGTTGATCATGTGAAAAGGGCACGACTAGTGTGGGCTTACCAGCTCTGAGTACTCTAGAAAGGGTCCCAATACCGCCATGGTTGATAATCGCCTTTGCCGCAGGAAAAATGTCGCTATATGGCAGGTACCTCATTTGTAAAAATCGCGTTGGATCGACATCTACATGATCCAGATATTGGTCCCCAGATATAAAAAGCGCTCTGAGCTTAAGTGCCGCGAGGGCCTGGTAACTCTCCGCAAAAAAATCGCCGCGAAAGTGCACAGCGGACGATCCCAATGTCACAATAACGGGCGCATCACCATTGGCGAGGAACTCGTCAAGACGACGCCTATCAAGAGCAGTAAGCGGCGCATCGACTTCGAACATGCAGGCACCGGTTTGTACAGTGTGCTGTGGCCAATCTCTTTGCGGCTCCCCAAACGCATCATCAAACAAGGCAAGATTTAAATATGGTGAATGAGACCCGATCAAAACATTTGGATAATCTCCACGCAGACCGAGCGAACTGCGGAATCTGCCGACCTCCTTGGCCAAAGGAGCCGCCATCTGCTTGAGCAGACGTTGCATCACGCCACCAACAAATGGAGAATGACGCGCCAACCCGCTGATCATCGGACAAATCGGCAAAAACGGAGCGTCATATCGCGAAAAAAGAGCCACAGGAGCCAAAACAGTGGCCACCCACGGCTTTGCATGGATCTCGGAGCTAATCATCGCAGCTAGCCCAACTGGATGGGTAACCGTGACATCATGGCAGGCAACATGTGACTCGATCTCCCGATAGGCCTCCGAAAGGCCCGGCACAAGTAGCTCAGTCACGAGACTAACCGTACCCATCTTAGGATCGGTGATGGCATCGATAATAAGTTGATCTTCGGATCTGAAGTGTGGACCGACTGGCACGTAAGTAAAACCAAGCTTTTTCACGGTCTGCTCATACATTTTTATAGTGGCGATAGTTACCTCGGCACCTAGCCGCCTCAGGGCGACCGCCATAGCCAGAAAGGGCTCCAGATCCCCGAGGGATCCCCAGGGATTTAGCAGGACTCGCATCATCAGCCCCTCCACCTGACCGGAAAATATTTTACTCGGGCACGCGCACTTGTTATCTTCGGTGCAAGAATAGTTCCGGATTTTGACTCACATGGCGAAGGAGCAGATTATGAGCGAAGTGCTGGTCGTAGCGAGCAAGGTCAAAAAGATGATCAAAGACAAATCCGGAATGAACACCTCGGCCTCGGTTATGGAGGCGCTGACCAAGTTGATTGAAAGCGAGTGCCTGAAGGCTATTGAGCGTGCCGGCGCAGAAAACCGCAAAACGGTGATGGACCGTGACTTTACGCCCTAATTATTTTCAGCTTAATCTTTTCTAGCGCGCCTTCTGGACTTCAATCTGCTCCCTGATTGCTGTCATGGCAGGATCTTCGAAGCCAAAGCTGAAATAGTCTGAATGGTAAGGCGTACCGTTGCTACGATTAGGTATCGCCTGCCATATCATCGTGCCAGCGTAACCTGCTTTGTTGGCGGCCTTGTAGGTTTCAGACAGCCACTTGGTACGGTTGCTATAGTAGCCATTAGATTTCACCGCGTTCATAAAGCCGCTGTTATCGGTTGATACGTAACTACTGAATCCCACTTCTTCTAAAACTATCGGTTTACCTGCTGCATGCACGGCCCGCGCTCGGTCATCAATAACATTTGGAACGAACCAACTATAAAACTCTGATTGTGGAATGCCCCAGTTATCCAGCAAAAAGTGTACTGTGGCAAAAGACACGTTAGGAAGTTTAATATTGCGATCAAAGTCTATGCCCTTTGATCCATCATGCAGCCAACCATGCCTACTGCGGTCACCTGAAACTCGGTAGCCCTCTTCACCCGTAGCAATCAGGTGGTTCGTATCTATGCTACGGACGTGGGACGTAATCGCTGACAACCATTTGTAGACTAAATCGCCTGGCCTACCACTTACTAAGGACTTACAGCTTGCGTCAATATTGCCAGAGGTTTCGTAGTTATCGGTAGTGTGCGGCTCATTGGCGACTTCAATCGCCATGATCGCTGGATCGTTTTTGTACTGGAGTCCGTTCGCTGTATTCACCCGGTTCAGTATCTTAGCTATATAATTTTGGTAGGCGGAAATTACCTTGGGATTGCAGTAAAACGCTTGTTTGCTCTCGCCCGGACTCCCATAGACTCGCGTCCACCAGCCCATGCCGCAGTATGAGGGTTCAAAGTTCACGAGAGGCAAAATAACTTTTAGCCCTGCATTACCAGCCTCTGCAATCACACGATCGAGATAACTCAGCGCGTCTTCGTTGTACCTGCCATCACGTTCCAAGATCGGAGGATTCACAATGGCAGGCTCAGGGACGCCAGGCTCGCGCCAGTCACTGGGCGTGTCGCAGGAAAACCCCCAGAAGCGGATGACTCGCATCCCAGAGTCGGCGGTCTTCTTCATGATATCTTTGACATCCGCGTCGCTGTAGCGCACGTCACGCACACCGAGACGATAGAAGTTTGTCCCCTGAAAGGCAAAAGGACGTCCGTCTAGAACGAATCCAGTCCCGTTCACTTGCACAAACGCCTGCGAAGTCGGCGTCGCTGCAACGGACTGTGAAGGTCCTGATCCAGGCCCAGAAGACGGCGAAGGCTTTGGCCCCTTACCAACCTGAATTAAATCATCGATATGGCGTCCGCCGTCGCGATCAGTTCTACAGGCGAACAAACCGAAGCATACGATCATCAAAACTCGGCAGTGGGAACTCAGAAGCATCAGAATACTCCGCGCAAGCATGTCATTTAACCCAAATGCGTCCGAAGAAATTTGACGACACGCTTACGTGCATCTTTTTCCGCCTTAGGATTGTGACCTGTGTGAATAGGCAAGGCCTTACCGAGTAAGGCTAAACCAACATTGGGAGATTTATTCATAAAACTATGTCCAGCACTGCGGTAGTTCTTTACGTCGGCCGTAATGCTCTCTTTTTTTACTTCCTGCTTCAGACGCTTAAAATGCGGTGCAAACGCAAGGTCCTTGCCACCATAACTGGCGACAATTGGGCAGGCACCTTTAAGGCTCGCCGGCACATGACCATAAAATGGCGCCGCCACTCGAAAAAGTCCTGTCTTTGATAAAAGCAAGGCGAATCCGCCGCCCATACAAAGGCCGAGCACTGCTGTCTTCGCGCCATCAACTTCAGGCTGTGCCACCAACCACTCTCTTGCGGCCAGCAAATCATCTACACCACGACCACACTCATTCTTCAAATCGGCCATCAATTTGCGAATACAGCTAAACCAAGTGCCCCGACTAAAAAGATCGGGAATCATCACGGCAAAACCTTCAGCAGCGAAGGAATCGGCTAATCGGCGCATCTCGTCGTTCATGCCGAAGGCCTCGTAGATAAACAATATGCCAGGGAATGCGCCTGAAAATGTTCCTGGCTCTGCCGGACACACAAAATAGGCTGGCATCGCGACGCCATCGGCACAGCGAAACTCGACAAATTTATTTGCCACCTGCTGGCTCAATGAGACCCTTTCGATGTCGGCACGATAAAAACAATCAAATTTTAAATTTAAGTAATTTCGCCACGACTTCTCTAGTAGTATAGCACAGCTACCTCGCACAAATAGCGACCTCGGTATTGTAGCAAAAAAATAGCATGATGGAGGCTGACTGTGGAGGAGTCGTCACTATTCAAAACCCGAAACATAGCTAGCAACCTCGGGATCGTTCTCCTGCTCATTGGCTGTGGCCAGACCGCAGACAATGTCACTAAATTGAAGACAAACCTAGGCAGCGTCGGCAACCATCTCGTGACCGACACTTTCGAACGCTACCGCGGCAAGACAGAACACTGCCGCGCCTTATCCGACGCTCCCCGCGTTTTGGTTACCGGGTTTGGCCTGTTTAGTGGTGCCGAATACAACATCTCTGGAACTGTCGTCAGTTCATTTGCCGACCCAAACTTTGCCGCTTCCGACATTGACCCCATTGGGCGCACAGTACCATTGGCCGATACATCCAAAGGTCGGCTTGATTTTATTGATTTCGGTGGCCGCGCCCAGAATCGAACGATCCGCATCAGCGGACAGGAGTATGACCTCTGCCTGGTGACGCTAGACGTACTTTGGGACTTAGCAGCCGCCATCGTCATTGATGAGGCACATGCATTCCGTCCAGACCTGATCATCATGACCGGTCGTGGTCGCAAAACACAGCAAGCCGTCTGGGAAGGCTACGCGCGCAATCAGGCGAGAGCAGTCAGTGGCTACCTATCCAGTGGGGCAAGTGCCGAAGGGAGCAATCTCCCCGTCGATAGCGGCATTCCTGTACTGCCATCGATGGCAACTGGATTAGATCTGCGCATGAGCTGGGATAATACTCTGCTGAAGACCAGCACCGAAAAAAATATTTCCGATATCAATCCAGAATTTTCCGCATTAGCACCAGAAGCGTGGTCACCAGGCAATGACTATATCTGTAACAACATAAGTTTCGTCGCCCTGGCGGCGCGCCAGCACAAGCAAATTAGTCTTGCTGGCGGCACATTAAGCTTTTCGCCCGAGCGCTCCGATTTAGCACCAGCAACGAAAATCGGCTTTTTGCATTTACCGTCTGCTAGCGAAAACAACCCAGCGCAGGTGATGGGGTGGATCAAAGTGCTAGCTACAGCAATTCATGGCACCCTGTCGTCTAGCTTTAAATCAACATTGGCATCAGACAATCCTTAGGCAGCTGCCGCCGACAGCACAAAATCTCCCAACGACACGCCAGAAATCAAAAAAACTGTTGAATATCGGCTAATTGCACCGAGGCAGCGACACCCCTTAGGCACTCTCTGCTGCGGGGCAAATCATTGGCACACTTGCTGCAGACTTAGGTTTGCACACAAGACATACGGATCTTCCTCCTCTTACAAATTCGGAGTCGGACATGGGATACTTCACTGGTTCAAAAGGTCGCACAAACTCCGCGTTAACCGGGATCACTTTAGTAGCGAGTTTAGCAGCATCGCTTTCAAGTTGCGGCAAGCAGTCAGCGAGCACCGCCCTTTCAACAGCCGTAGATCAGTTGACCAACAGCGTCTGGGCTAAGCAAATGATCCTAGCCTCGGATTCATCGGCGATGGGGATCAAATCATCAAGCAAAATTGAACGCAGACTTTTAGTCAAGATGTCTAAGGTCAGTGGTAAGCTAGAAACATCAGAACAGGCATGCGACGTCACTTCGACAGCTACTGGTGGTGCGACGCTGGTATTTCCAGAAGCCTTCAAACGCAGCCTACCAATTCGCACGGCGTCTTACCAAATTAGTAATGACGCGCAAGGCATAGCACTAGCGGGTACGCAGGCAGTCGAAGTACTCGGTGCAAAACTAGCAGACGACAGCAAAGACCAAATTCCTACGAGTGCCGATGATCCATCAGTGATTGATCAAGACAATGATGGACAACCGGGAGTCACGGTTGACATCAGTGCTAAAGCGGCATTTGTCACGATCAAGGGCAAGGTTTATCTGGTACAACGCACGATCACCCAGGAAACCGGCCGTCTAGAGAGTGCTGACTTGATCCGCGGAAACATCAAGTGGTCCACTGAGCAAAAAATTATTGGCTCCGATTCCAAGATATTGGGCGCCGTACAACCCACCATCACAGAGCTGCCAGAGCAAAGTGTATTTACCATGCGCAAAGTTAGCGACACCGATACCTGTGCTAGTATATTGAGTCATAAAGACCAATTATTTAGCAGAGCGGAATGAGCCCTTCGACGAACACAACGCAAAATTTTGATATCACGGTCATAGGCATAGGGGGCATGGGAAGTGCCGCCTTATATCACTTAGCAAAACGTGGCAGCCGAGTGTGCGGCGTCGAGCAGTTCAGTCCCGGCCACAATCTCGGCTCTTCCCACGGTGACTCGCGCATGATCCGCGCTGCCTATCATGAACATCCCGACTATGTCCCGCTGGTACGCCGCGCTATTGACCATTGGCGCCGACTTGGCGATGAATCTGGCCAAACCTTGCTAGAAACTCCTGGCGTGCTAATGGTCGGGCGTGAGGGCAGTAAGGTGCTTACTGGCATGCGTGAGAGCGCTATGCTGCACGGCATTCCCATCGAAGATATCGCCAGAGACGACTTCGCACGACGTTTTCCAGGCTTCTCATTACCACCTGATATGAAGTCTACCTTCGAGCCCGGTGCTGGATTCGTTCATGTAGAGGCTGCCGTCAGACAAATGACGGCATTAGCTGTACAAGCGGGCGCAACTCTCTATCAAGAGGAAACCGTACTTAGCTGGCAGGCAAAAGCGCACGCTATAGAGGTGATCACAGATAAGCGCCGCATTAACACCGAGCGCCTCGTGCTCACGGCAGGTCCTTGGATTAAAGACTTACTCGTCAAACTAAATCTGCCTCTGCAGTTACATAAAATGATGATGCTCTGGTTCGCACCGCACACTAAACCTGCGCCAAACCAGCCAGGCTTTGGCTATGACCTGCCGGACGGCTTTTACTACGGCCTACCTCAGGTATCGTCCTTCGGTATCAAAGTGGGCAAACACGTAGCCGAAGATCCGATAAGTAACCCTGACACCTTCGACCGCACCTTAACACAGAGGCACCTAGAGCCAATCAGCCGCTTTGTGAAAGACTATTTGCCCTTTCTTGGTGACCAGGTGACGCGACACGCTTCCTGCATCTACACGATGACTCCAGACGAACACTTTATTGTAGATCAGTACCCAAGCGACCCTCGCGTTGTCTTTGCGTCTAGCTGTTCGGGACACGGCTTTAAATTTGCGCCAGTCATCGGCGAGATACTTACTGATCTGTGTCTAAATGGATCGACGCGACTTCCAGCGGACTTTCTGCGTTTGGGCCAGCGGTTCGCATAGGGCACTGGACGGTAGATCAAAGTCGAGAAATCTCTACACTGCTCCAACGCAGAGACTCACTTTCGCACCTCTAGATGATATTGGCATACGCCCATAATCATTTGGCTATTATTGGTTATTTAAATTTATCCTAAAGTATCGTCGCCAAGTTGCCGTTAAAAAGCTTAACAGCGTGGAGAGTTAGAGAAACGAACAGTTAGGAGGGTCAAATGAGGACTCCGCTTTCTCTATCTTATGCACTGGTTCTGAGCCTAATCCTGAGCAGCTGCAGTAGCGGCCTCGGTGACAGGAAAAAATTGGGCCGTCAGTCGTCCGCGACTAGTTCCGGGGGCTCCACCACCTCTGGATCGGGTAATATCGATCCGGCGACACAGGCCGCAGAAAAGACCAGGTTGGTCGCCGAGGGAAAAAAATCAGTTGAGAACCTAGGCAATCTGAAAGCCCAACTTGAAGACCTCGACAAGAAACTTTCTCAACCAGACGCTGACTTAAAAAAACCCGAAGAAATTCTGGCCTCGCTTTCCTTGATTATCGCTGACATAGAACGCGATGCGGCGTCACTAAAAAATGTCGCCGAGTCGTACAAGTCTGTTTCGGAAGGAAAAGCACCGGTGAAAACGGCTGGACTACTAGGCCTTACTGATTCGGACCCAACCCAATCTCTCGTCGATGCACAAATTATGCTACGGCGAGTAACGCGCCTAGCCGCAGCTGCAGATGAGTATTTTTTAAAGGGTAAAGAAGACTGCAAGAACGATCCAACCCCGACTATCTCCGGCTTTAGCGCTGCATCATTTTATCGAGTAAATTTTGAGCACTGTCGAGGCGTCAATCGCGGGTCTCCAGAATCAGTAGCCGCTGCAGCGACGCTTGGCCTTCGTGAATTAGGTGTTTTGGAAATCATTGGGATCATCGTGAGAAGTCTGATTACTCTGGTAATGAGGATCATGTCTGCGTTGGTACTTGGTTTTCTATACGGCGATGATGGGTCTCAACTGTTGTTGAATCCTCTGCTCGGCCAGGTGATGCACCACAACAAAACTAAGGCAATCTTCTGGGGGACGGAATGGAAAAGCGATACCAGCGACGTGATCCCGGGCATCGATCACTTCCTAAGAGCTTGGGGAGATTCTCATCCTGCGAGCTTAGCGAATGAATATTATGACGTCCACGGGCCCATAACGGCGAAATCAGAATATTTAGGTTACGAAATCGACGACACGCCAGCACCGCAACCAAAGCTTCTTACGTTTCTCTTTGTGATCATGGGAGAGGTCTGCAGATTGACCAACAACAATCCAGACAAAGATACGATATATATGGTCTATACCTACACGGGTATGGGCGAATCACCGGTTGCTGCGATACATTATCCGGGCCTCTGCGGCCGCAAACCCTTTCAAATTACTTGGATGCCAAGAGTTGACGTCTCCGGCGTATCCGGGAAAGATGGTGCGGGACATTCATCACTGCTAAGCTCTCTCGCCAATGCTAGTGCTCATGAACTTTGGGAAACTATGGTGAATCCTCTTGGTGACGGCTGGTATACTCTTGTGGACATGGGAGAGGTCGGCGATAGATGTTACACCACGTATCCACCAACAGAGGGTCAGCTGTCGACACTATCTGATGGCTCGAAGTGGCGCCTACAGTCACTCTGGTCCAACGCTGCGTTCAAGGCTAAGAGCGGCATAGGCCCCAAAAAGGCTTGTATTTATTGAGTAAGCATCGGGCCGATGGTGAGGTCACGAACCATCGGCCATAAACTGCGGACATTAACTGGGGATCAAGTAATGAGCGCGAATGCGCCAGTACTGATCCCCTCTTTTCGCAATAGATAGAGCAATCGAACCCTAATTAACGGCAAGAAGTCTTCGTCACCGGATTCCAGCCCCACCCGCCGTTGCTTTCAGCTTGGCTGTAATCACAGAAACCTTGGCTGTTTTGTGGTGCGCAAGGTGAGTTCGTCGCGGCATTCCAGCCCCAACCGTTGTTGTTTGCTGCATTACTGTAATCACAAAAGTTCCGACTTGGACTTGCGGCAGGTTTTTGATGGGACCAACAACCGCAAACAAAGGCAGCACTTGCCATGGAGGAATAGCCAATTGTCATTGTAACTAGGGAGAGAAACACAATCTTTTTCATGATTTGATACCTATATTGGGTCTGCTTTTGCCAAAAAAATAACGGCAAGAGTCCGCGCCAAAGGTAACTCAACGCTTCATCGTAAGAAAGAATAAATAATCTTCTGGATCTTCATCTAGTCGCATGACCGTAGAACATTTGGGGCAATTCAATACTGGCAATGAGATCGCGTTACCCTGACTGAGCAAGGTAGCCGTTTCTATCAACATTTGCGTAGTGAGATTGCAGCTTGAACAGGCGTAGGGAAAATAGAAAGTCTGGATCACAGATGGATCCTGTTTGGGGCCCAAGATGCTGGGGACAGTATTGATCACATTGATGAATGCAGACGAACAACGATGAAATTCCGTCTTGAACCCTACCCTGGCCTGACCGAGTCTTATGAATCGCGCGACCGCAATACTATTGATGCCTTGCAGTTCTTCCAGATCAATCTTCAGATCACCGAAGAATTTTAATAAGATCTGAAAGTCAGCGTGTTCGTCGATGTACCCTGCAACTTTTATAAAATCGCCTGATTGCACAATAGCAGAGGTCATAGTTACACTTCGCTTCCACCGCAACTAGATGCGAAAAGCTTGTTAACCATTGATAGTTTAGACGAAACGGAATGCCAGGCACTAAGCCAATACTCGGTCCAGCTCCGCCAATGTTACCATGGAACGCCTGTGACTAGCAGAAAGCGGATCGGGAGAGCCAATCACAGTCGGTTGACGCGCCAACTTAAGAGAAGTCAGGACATACCCCCTCTCTTCGACGAGCGGTTCACCACCGGCTTTGGCATATAGTTCCAAGAAGCGCTTATGTGCCGTTTCCAATAGATAAAAGGGGACCCTCGGAAAGGCATGGTGGACTGAATGAAAGTTCAGCCGGTTAAAAAACCAGCTAGCAAATCCGTTCGTCTGAATGTTGCGGCAGGTGTAACTTTGGGTTTCAAAGTAGTGCCGACCTTTACCCCAAAGTCCATAGTGCTCGACATGAGCACGCCACTGCATGATTGCGCCAGTGCAGCGTTCCATCACCAACCAAAACGCCAGCCAGCGTAGGCCATTGCCATGCGCGATAGCAACGGAATAAATCAGTCCATTGACTACCAAGAGACCGGCGATATCGGTCATCACCGCACGGCGCATCGACTTCGATACTCGCGCATAACGCAGACCGTTTCTGAAGGTTTCGCCGATCAGACCGAATCCACAAAATACGAAGATGTCAAAGAACCACTGATGCCGCACATAAAAGCGCGTTAGCGCCGAGGCCTGAGCATATTCCTCGCGCGTCCACTGCACCCGTTCTGGGTCAGCAATATCGTCACCATTCATTTTGTGGTGCACTTTGTGCACCTCGCTATAAATGCTGTGCATCCAAAGAATCGGCCAAGACATCAGGCGAGGAAACAACTCATCGAACCAAACCAGTCCAGTCAGGGTATGATGAATGGCATCGTGGGTCGTAATTATCATCACCGAAGCCACTAGGCCAGAAAACACAGCAGCAGTCGTGAATACAGCAACTGAACTTGCGGTCATAGCTACATACACACCCGCCAGAAATAGGACGGTGCAAATTGATACCTTGAGCAAGCCAGGACCTGGACGCGTAGTCTGCAAATCTGCTACTGCTCGTTGCAATTGCTTAGCTGTGACCATTTGATCTATTTGGGGCGCCGAATGCTGCGTGAGCTCGGTGGTCATCGTAAACCTCCTCAACTTTTCATGAATTTTTTGGCACCATATAGAGTCGATGAAAGGGGCCAGTTATGCCAATCCGCGAGGGTGACCAAACAAATCACCCCAGCCTGCCACCAGACCTATCCGCTACTGAGGATGAATCCCCAGTTGTTTCAGACCCTTATACTGATGATCATAGAGTCAAAAAAGGGTCCAAGCGTATTCGTTACATACTCCTTTTCGGAATCTTTGTCATACTACTTAAGTTCTATATCCCGCCCGTATACGAGCTAAAAACAGGGCCAGTAGTGGTTAGCCGCTACGATCGTCGTTCGGGGGAGACCAAAGCGACTGTCGGCCCCGGTCAAGAGCACTGGATAGCCACGGCGCAAATGTCGCGTCACATTCTCCATGCTGTTATTGCCGCAGAGGACGGTCGGTTCTACGAGCATCACGGCCTCGACCTCGACCAAATGGTTAAAAGTTACGAAGTTAACCGGCGCAAAAAGCGCTATGCTCGCGGCGCTTCGACCATCTCTCAACAAGTGGTCAAAATGTCTTTTCTCGGTCGCGAAAAAACGCTGTGGCGCAAATCCCGAGAGGCAGTCGGGACTTTACTAATGGAAATGATGCTACCCAAGGACAAGATCCTCGAGTGGTACCTTAACCTAGTAGAGTTCGGCGACGGAGTTTATGGCGTCAAACAAGGCAGCTGGCACTACTTCAGGACTAAGCCAGAACTACTAACCGTAGAACAAGCCGTGCATTTAGCCCTTGTACTGCCAAGCCCGAATAACTGGTCACGGGGCCTGCGGCGCCGCGCCCTGACACCGTTCGGGCAAAAACGCTTTCTGGCGATTTTAAATACCATGAAAAACATGGGCTTCATCACTGCTAGCCAATGGACGGACGCTGTCACCCGAGGTGACTTTGGACGGCCACTGGCCGGATTCGGCGAACTCATGAGCGACCCGGATGTTCCAGATTCTGACTCAAATGACTCAGGGAATGACTCAGACGACGAGGACTCGGGTGATGGTGCGCCGGAGACTGACGAAAGTATTCCAGACCAAGGACAGGAGAGTGATCAGTGACCGAGGCCAAGAAGGCTAGGAAAATACGCATTGCAAGCGTCTTACTCTACGGTATAGCTCGCCTACTGCTTATCACCTACCGCATCAGAGTGACCGGCATGAACGAGCGAGAGAAGGCCGCAAGCATGCACGCCGGGGGCAGCTTTTGTTTAGCATTGTGGCATGAGCAACTGTTCGCCAGCATCGTCGCCCACAATGGCCAGAAGTTCGCTCCCTTAGCGAGCCTCTCTTCTGATGGAGATATCGTCACAAGGGTCATGTCACGCTTTGGTTTTAACACCGTGCGTGGATCCAGCAGTCGCGGCGGTCCCGAGGCTCGCGAACAACTGGTGAGTGTCACAGAAAGTGGGTGGTTCACAGCAATCACGGTCGATGGCCCCCGCGGCCCCCGCCGCCGCGTCAAAGGCGGCATTGTCGATGTCGCCCGCAGAACCGGAGTCACCGTGGTGCCGCTGATCACTACCGCTGATCGCAACTGGGTACTGCGCAGCTGGGACCAGTTCAAAATACCAAAACCATTTGCCCGGGTGATCGTCCGCTACGGGACACCGATTCCGGTACCAAGTGACACCCAGGGCCTAGCTTTCGGCGCGGTCAAAAACAAAATAAGGGACGGTCTCAATACCACCGAGGCGGCAGCTCTCGCCGATTTAGCAGCGTGGCAATAACTGATGCCAGTGATGTGCAAGTACAGTAAGTGCTTTGAGGGCCATGGACCGATCCTGGCCTTTGCTGCCAATGCTCCGGATCAGACCGGACATTTTCGAAAATTTTATCTCATCATCGATGCTAATCAACAGTCCTTTGGCATCAGCTCCGCACCCGAGCGCTTCGAAGAAGTGAAATCAACTGGCTCCGTGGTTGCCATCATGCGTAAACACGCAAAAAGCGGCACTATAGCCGGAATCTTTCGAGAGTCCGAAACAGGTGATTATTGGTTACCAATGTTCACCAGCCGTGGTGAACACCCCGATTTTTGGTTACAGCTGGCTGTGGCCTCACCGCCAGAGCTGCGCTTTATCGATGCCTCCGGCACCGCCCTAGTGCGCAAAAGCTCTCAAGGAACATACACAAAGCGCTGGCAGTTAAATAAACCGCTTCCAACGTACCCAGTTCAGGTTAATGCGTTGATGGAGGACATTTCTGCGAGTTTGATCGAGGCATCGAGCCCGGCTGAGGCCGCTCTTGGTCAGGAAAACGCACTGACAGCCACTAGCGCTGACACATCCACATCCACATCCACTAACCCCGCCCTTCTCCCCGACTATCAGCGCAGCGCCCGTGACCGCATTGCGCGGCGACTAAAAACCGTGCGCAAGGCCATGACAAAGGCACAGAACTTAAGCACCCACAATACCGCAGCACTGGCAGCAGAACACGAAGCTCAACTCCTGCAAAATTTCCTCAGTCGCGTTCTACCTGGACAGGATTGCCTCGAAATAAGCGCCGAAGAAAGTGGATTCGCCAGTCCACTGATCATAGAATTAAATCCTGATCGGACACCGGGACAAAATCTAAGTGATTTATTTACCCGCGCTAAAAAAGCCAGACGCGGAGCTTCGCTTTTAGAGGAGCAAGTTGCCGAGGCCGAAGCTGAGGTTCAGTCTCTCACGCTGGATCTTGAAAGTTTGCGCGCCGGCACATTAAACGTAGCCGCAGTGAACGAAATTCTGCGACGCCATCAGTTGCAGACTTCGAAAGGTGGTGGAGTTGCACCCGCTGCCGGCGAAAAAGTACCTTACCGCATATTTGAATGGCGTCCTGTGGGCGCACCCCCAAAGTCTGCCGCTATACGCTTACTGGTTGGCAAGAGTGCCGCCGACAGCGATGAACTTTGCCGCCAAGCTAAGGGCAATGACCTTTGGTTGCACGTCGTCGGCTCAACCGGAAGTCACGTCATAATACCGGCTCGGGATCTTAAGGCACCGCCTCTGCCAGGCCTGATCAGAACTGCTGCCATCTTAGCTGTGCATTTTTCTAAATTACGCGCGGATCAAAGTGCCGAAGTTTATCTGACGAGGCGCCAAAATATAAAAAA
The DNA here is from genome assembly GCA_903915625.1 of uncultured Pseudomonadota bacterium. Taxonomy (GTDB): domain Bacteria; phylum Bdellovibrionota_B; class Oligoflexia; order Oligoflexales; family CAIYRB01; genus CAIYRB01. The sequence goes on from CAIWTN010000228.1 coordinate 15,741, forward strand.
ACGTAAGGGTATGGCCCCTGGACTATGGCAAGTTAATCAGGCTGAAACTTTATTCTGCCGCTACGAGACTGAAGAGCTTCAGAGCGTCTTAGTCACCGGCCTTTAGACATACCGGCTGAGGCCGCCACCCAACCACCGCGCCTGCGTAGTTCGGTGATGATCCGCTCTAGAGTTGCCGGTGGATAGCCAAATAATAGAACACGTTGGCCCTTACCAGCCACGTCCGCTGCTAAAATATTGATACTCTCGCCAGCCATACGCGCACCCTCTGCCTTACCGCCGACATTGAGCGGGAGCACCGAAACTTGCAGCGACTGTACCTGACTCAACTCAAAATGACGCTGCCACCGTAGCAGTCCAGCCTGCTCCCGCACGATGAGCTTACCGCCACTGCACAGGACACTGCTATGTCCACGCGCGAGTAGCAGGCCGCAGCCGACTGGCAAGGCACCAGCAATAACGGCAAGAAAATGCATCAGGCCGAAGTTAATCGCCGAGCCTAGAAGTAGCGGTGACAGCCCGGCAACCATCATCAAAGCGCCAAGCACCATCACCGACCGAGCCACGCGAGCCAGCGAGGCGGGAAGCATGCGCATCGGTAACACCATGCGGGTACCACCGGCCTCTTCCTGCATATCTATCTGAGCTGTCGAAGTCACAGGTTTCTCCCTGATGAAGGTTGTACGACTGTGTGGTCACGCTTGGCGGCTGCAGCAGCCGTTATCATTGGACGCATAACTTCAAGCTTGTGCCAAACCGCATCTAAGGTAATCGCATCCATAGTAGGTACAGGTTTATGACCAAATTCTGGTGACTGCAGCGCTTGGTGACGCTGATTTAGAGGACACCAAGACGCGGCACGAGTATGACCGTGCAACTGCAACGACGGAGTGTCAACCGCCACAGCCACGTGACTTGGGCCATTAGAATTGCCGATAAACAGATCGCAGTGAGCGAGAAAAGCCGCCATCCCACGAAAACTGGTCGGCGGCATTTTAAAGGTGCGTTCTTTGGTAAGAGCCATGGCCTGGTCCACGACCCCCTCCTCGCCGGGGCCATGCAGCCATAAGACAGCGGCGCCCCAGTCTCTCACCAAGCGATCGGCAAGAGCGGCATAACTAGCCAGCGGCCACTTTCTCACCTCGCGGCGATGAGTAGCACTCAAGACAACCCGCAAAGGCGCAGCCGCGACCTCGGGAACTACCGCGACAAAGTCCCGGTAAGCTTTTGCATCAGCCTCGGTCCAAGTAAATACTAAACGCTCGTCACTGGCTTGGAAGCCTCCAGCAGTGAGCAGCTTAAACTTCTCGCGGACGATGTAGTCAGCATCGTGCGGCCGAGCAATCGTCTGCGTGTATGCCGGCCACCTTGCTGAGCGAAACGCCAAACGCCGCGGCGCACCAGTCATACGCGCATAAAAAGCACTGCGGGGATTGTTCATGAAATCTAAGACCAGATCGAACCTACGAGACCGTAGCTGCTGCGCCAACTGCAATTCCTGTCGCCAGCCGCCGTTTGGATCATAAGTCACATGCTCATCGATGTAGGGATTGTCGGATAACACCAGACGCCCCATCGGGTGACTCAAAAAGACAATTTCGGGGGCATGTTCGCCCAGATTTGCACCGGGATTTTCCGCGGCAACATCGGTGCCCGCCTTGAGCGCCCTGACACACGGAGTAGTCAGCAAGATATCGCCGAGCTGGCGCAGTTGAATGACGAGTATGCGTTGCCTATCCGCTTGCCGCCGCGCCATCCCTCACCGCCTTATCGTTGTCACTGGTCGTCGTAACTGTTCGGCTTTACCTACTTTTTATATCTTTACCGAGGCCAACACTCAAGCTCCCAGGAAGAATCCAGTCTCTGAGGTCTAGACCAGCCCTGCTTATGGTCGCTAAGAGGCGCTTTTTTTGGTACCTAATCGGCGCCCAAGGCTACTCAGACCCGATCAGTGAGGCCGTGATGTCGACTCCCGCCATTTATATTAAGCAAGGTCGCGAAAAACCGCTAAGACAGCGTCACCCATGGGTGTTTAGCGGCGCCATCCAAAGAAGCGATGCAGCACCTCCCGGCGCCATTGTCGATATCCTCGATTACAAGGGAAGCTTTCTCGCCAGAGGCTATGCCAACCCGGCATCCAAATTAACTGCCAGAGCCCTTACTTGGGACCCTACTGAGATTATCGACTCGGCATTTTGGCAGCGCCGTGTAGATGCCGCCATAGCTCGGCGCCGTCCCCTGCTTTCCGCAGATCAAACTGCCTGTCGTTTAATCATGAGCGAAGCCGATCAACTCCCGGGCCTTATCGTCGATAAGTACGGCGAGCATCTAGTAATTCAAGCCTTAACCGCTGGCATTGACCGCCACATCGCACCCATCGTCACAGCCTTACACAACGCCCTGTCGCCCCTCACCATCAGTGAGCGCAGCGACGATAGTGTTCGTGATCTTGAGGGCTTACCGCGAATCAACCGGCTACTTCACGGCAGCGAAGCGGCGCTGAGCGACGTCTTAATCGTGGAGCAAGGCGTCAACTTTCGCATCGACCTAAGAGCTGGGCATAAAACCGGATTCTATCTGGACCAAAGACGAAACCACACCCTCATAGGTAGCCTCGCGGCAGGCCGTAAAGTACTGGACTGCTTTTCTTACACCGGTGGCTTCACGATGCACGCTGCCAAAGGCGGAGCAGCCAGTATTCTGAGTGTCGATGCCAGCGAACCAGCTCTCGCTCGTCTGCGGGAAAATCTCAGTGCTAATGGTTTCGCTGCCGATGATGCGCGCTTTCAACAACGGGCTGGCAATGCCTTTGAAATACTCCGGGACCTAGTGCAGTCTGGTGAGCGATTTGATCTCATCACCCTGGATCCACCCAAGTTTGCTGCCAGCGGCGGGCAAGTGGAAAAAGCAGCACGCGGCTACAAAGACCTAAACATGCTCGCACTTAAACTACTAAACCCGGGCGGCATGTTGGCCACATTCTCATGCTCCGGACATATCAGTTTAGACCTCTACCAGAAGATCGTGTTTGGAGCTGCGATTGATGCAGATCGTAACGCGCAGATCACGTCCCATCTGTTTCAGGCAGATGATCACCCAGTGCTACTGACCTTCCCCGAATCGCTTTATCTAAAGGGGCTCCTCTGTCGGGTACTTTAGGCGACAAGCTTGCCGCTGCGAACTAGGACCAAGATCTTATCATCGCCGATGTCGCGATCTACAATGGCGTCGCGCCCTCTAATAGAGAGATCTGTCATTAACTGAAAAACTTTGCGCCTACCCTTGCGCACGGACCAGTCAAAGACACCATCTGTCCCGAGCATGACCGCATAATTCCCCTGAGTAGGCAGGTTCACTATAGTTGGTTCGATCTGAAGGGATGGGCTGATGCCTAAAAGGCCGCCGCCTCCCCCATTAGCTTCAACTGTTTCTGGATTAGTAATGTCTCGTACCAAGTAAAGGGGCAGATGGCCCGCACAATAGTAAGACAGCTTGCCTTCTTCTAGGATCATAAGACCTAAGGTCAAGGTGTGGGGCTGCTTACTACCTAGGGTAAATAATGTACGGTTTACCATATTAATCCAAGCTTTCGGATCAAAAGCTAGTTCACTAAAAGTTTGCGCCCAAAGACATTGCAGCGACTGTACGACCATGGCAGCCGGAACACCTTTACCAGTTACGTCGGCAACTGCTATGGCCCAGCGACCAGGGTAAATCTCTCGAGCCGCAAACCAATCGCCACCCAGAATTCCATATGGGACGTGAAAAAAATCGACTCGATTACGCCCGGCCACCAGTGACGCCGGCGGTGGGGTCAAAGATTCCTGAATTTCCTTGGCTAGCTGTAATTCAGCTTCCATCGCCAATCGCTTTAATGTTTCGTTCTGCGCTGCCAATCGGCGGGACTCAAAACTAACCCGTGCTTGCTCCCGCAAGTTAACTACACGTCGAAAATTATAAAGATACATGTACACATCTATCCCGGATATCAAACATACCCACGCATTAAGATGGTTGAATTGTGCGTGATGCCAAATCAGCACTCCTACTGATGTGTGCAGGATCGCGCCAACCAACGATATGCCATACAAAGACTTACTTACATCGCAGATAAGTGCGCTAATAAATGCAAAAAACGTAAAGCCTATGACTAAATGCGACACAGCCATACTTGGATCATGTGCAAGGAGCCAAGTACTTAGGCCGAAGCCAACGATGTTCACCAACTGAGTAAATAAACTGTGAGCCACGGCCAAACGGAAGGAGCGTTTCAACCCCTCAGTTTTCTGACAGAGGTAGTAAGCCGCATTGGTAAAAGCCTGCAAAAAAAGGCTAATCACATACGCGAGCTTCACCGATTGCGGTGCCAAAATATACATCGCGATACCGCCAAAGACGCAGATCGGTACCGTTGCGAGAGCAGTCGCTTCGCGCAATTCATACTGATACTGCAAAAACCAGTGCCTTAACTCAGCACGCACCTCTGCTGTTTCCTTCCCTTCTTGTGAAGGTGCAACTTGGTCTTTGGATCGCCTAGATTTTTTAAAAATTGAAAGTATCGGACTCCTCCTCATTAAAGTGCCCGCATGTGAACTATCGGCAAATATTCTGATTTTTTTAGGACTCTTACCGTCTGAACCCCAGGTCGCTGGCCAATCAACGGAGCTGCGGGTCCGGGAAGCTGGTGGGGTGGCATTCCACAAAACGCTAAAATATATAATAATATTAGATCATTATGACGAAACCGTCATGGCAGTAGCGCCATTCCAGACATCAGACCGTAATTTCACTATGCTACCGAAATTTAGTCCTTGGTGATCCGAAGAGCTTGTGGTCAGCTAAAACCTAAGAGAAGCTTGAGGCCTCTCATAAAGCCACCACTCGACCGAGGTCTACACTAATGCGCACCGCAGCCATGGCTTGGCGTATTTGCTTACTCTCATTTTTAACCGCAACTACCGAGAGCGCTGCCGGCAAAACAGCCCAGCCCCATACCACCACTAAGACTAGCGGCAAAGCTGCCGCTGGTATTCACCCAGCGGACTCAGGCCTTACTCCGCGGGAAATCTTTAAACGTAGTATCAGTGACACGTCGGGAGATATTTTCTTCCTAACGGAAAAATATAATTTCCTGCTCGAACCGGGCGCTTTTAAACCAAGTGAATTCCATGCAAGTCACATCGCCACCAAGCGGGATGGTAAAGTAGACACAGTCCTTCCTGCGCACCCCGATATGACTCACGGTTATGCCTGGGACTACGATCTGCAAATCCCATTGGCATTTTATGACCCCTCGGGGCAATGGTTCAAAGCGGGCACCTATTCGAATCTCGCCGTGCAGCAAGATGTCGCTCCAACCCTAGCGGACGTGCTGGGCATCGCCGCTCCGGACCGGGCTGAAGGGCGGGTACTTACAGAGGCACGCTCCTCAATAAGCAGTAATCAAGTCAAAATGAAACGCCCCCGCCTTGTCGCGGTGATCGTGCAAGATCAGATGGGCTGGCAGTACTTTGATGCGCACCCAAATAGACTGCCCTTTTTGCGTTCGCTGTTTAAACGCAGTGCTTTATTCACTGCCGCGCAAGTGGCGCATGTCGATGTCGAGACCGCGGTCGGACACGCTGCCATCGGGACTGGCGCCTACACCAAGGGCCACGGGGTCAGCGCCAACACGCGCTGGCAAACTGGCCTGTGGGCAGCACAACCCGTCTACGCGACCAAGTTGACCGATGAACTATCTAGCGAAGAATTCCCCCTGCAACTAAGCGCAGCAACGCTGGCCGATGTCTGGCTGCAGGCACGGCAGAATAAACCCGAAATCTTCTCGCTGTGTGCAGCGGCCCGCGCCTCCGTGTCCCTTGGTGGCCACGGCTCCATGTTTAAAGACAACAAGAAAACCGCCGTCGTCTACTTCGCTGAGAAGGGCAAAGATGCGGGAACCTACACAGCCGATACCAATTTTTATAGAGTTCCAGAAAGCTTCAAGGACAACTCCGTCAAGCCCTATGCAGAAGCGTTGCTAAAAGAAAATGGCGGAGCTTGGTTCGGTCACTCGCTGAAACATGGTGACAAAGATCTCGACATCAAGCTAGTGCGCGCCACGCCGGCAATGGTGCGCTTCGAAAGCGACCTCGTACAAGCTGCAATAAGCGAGATGAAACTCGGAACTCACGAAGACACCGATTTGCTCTTTTTGAACTTTAAATCATCTGATTATTGTGGCCACTTATTTGGCTACGAAAGCGAGGAGTGCGGCTCTGTCATCGATGTCGTTGACGCAGAACTAGCCAAAGTTGTGGCCCAGCTGGAAAAGGCAACTGACGGTCAGCTTGTTGTCGCTTTCACAGCTGACCACGGCGCCGCCCCCCTACCAGAACTCAGTGGGGGCCTGCGCTACGACCGTAGCAAACTCCAAGCAGATCTCAACGCCCAGTTCAGTAAATCCGACAGTCAAGTGCTAACGGTACCCTACATCGGCGCTTCCCAGCTGTGGCTTAACCGAAAAGAACTAGCTCGCAACGGCCATACCGTCGCCGATGTAGTCACCTACCTACGCAGCTACGAGGTGCCTATGAAAGCACCTTGGAACATGCTGGCTGACGACTGGCTAACCAAGGGCAAGCCAGCCTCGCAGCGGTTTTTCCGCGACGTCGTCAGCCGCGATGAGTTACTCGCCACTCCCGCCGTCAAGGCCAGAGCAGCTCGCTAGACTCAGCTTAAGTTTGCGGGCTTTTGATGATTCGGCATTTCAAAATTGATCGGAGCTAGCATAAGTGGTGGGAATCCTCCCGCCACTAGCGCCTGATCGACGGCCTGCCGCGCATACGGAAACAAGACGTTTGGACAAACTACCCGCAGAGCATGCTCCATAGCCTGACCCTCTGGGCCGCGCACATCAAATAAACCGCACTGTTCAACCTCGACGATAAAGCCCACGTCCTTGTTCTCACGAGCTTCGACGTTGATTGCTAAAACTACTTCGAACAGGGATTCCTCAATGTGCCGAGGCGTCACAGAGACATCTAATTTGATCTCGGGGCGCCACTGAGTACGAAAGATTTGTGGTGACCTAGGCGACTCAAAGGATAGGTCTTTGACGTAAACCCGGACGATACCTAGTTGGATCGATTGATTGGCCTGATTAGTTGCTGAATCCTGCATGTTGCCTCCGACAGAGCTGGCTAGATTTGCCGCTGAACCGTTAACTATGGCGAGTCTAGAATAAGTTGGCTAGCGCTATCTCACCGGCTAGCGGCCGTAGCGAAAATCTAAGTGAGCTAGCACGGGGCATATTCGACTTCAAAATGCTGGCTTTCCGCGATAACGTCATGCACACACCCCGGAGACTGATAGTCGTGAAGTCAGACAAGATATCACCGATGCTTTTGATCTTGGCCCTCGCTTGGTTACTCGGAGGCCGCTTGTTACCTTTAGAGGCGTCAGTAACGAGCTCAGTTGGTCCTCTCGTCTTCATAATCAAGTCGACCCTAACCTTTATCTCCCTTTTACCCATGCTTCTAGGCTGGGGACTTTTCCTGCTCCTGCTACTGGGCAGGATTGCTGTGCCGACCGGGATCAGCGAAGAAAACTATGTAACTCAGCCCCGATTAGCTTTGTGGACTGGCTGCGCCTTGCTCCTCGGAGTAGCCACTACTGGCCTGTTCATATTCGTATCTGGACTCGTTTGGGCACCAAGCTGGAAGGGCGCACTCCCCCTAGTGAGTTCAGGCTATTTGCTGTTCGCATTGGCCTGGAGTCGGCGTTGGCTGAACTGGCGCCCATGTGTGACGCACGTGTTTCAACGCGACTCGAAAAAGTCGAGATCGTGGGACAAGCGGCTGCTTTGGCTTCTGGGCATGGCCGTCTTTGTTCGCACCTCGGGCGTGTACTTTTTCCAGGGCCACGAAGACGCATATCTCTATCACCTGTCTGCGGCAGAAAGCTGGTTGCAGCGCGGCCAAACAGGAGTATTTCTCACCAACATATTCTCCGGTTATGCACTTGCGGTTGAGCACTACTATTTATTCTTAAAACTACTAGCGCGCGGTAACGCTGAACAAAACGCCCTAGCACAGCTGAGCCACGCGATCTTTGGCTACGGCACATTCGTATGCGCATTACTAGTTTTGGCTGAACCATGGTTAAAACGCCGGGAACGAGCCGCGTTTATTTTAGTATGCATGCATACTTGGCTGATTTTTTTCATGCTGCTACCGAAAAATGATGGCTACCTAGCTGCATCGGTCGGGCTAGCCTTAGTTGGATTGGTACGCGGCATGCCGATCATGTTTTTCGCCGGTGCGGCAACCGCAATGATTATGAAACCCACATCGGGCGTAACTTTCGTAGCCTTAGGCATAGCGACGATTATCTGCAATTTGTTTAAGGTCCAAAACCGTTGGCGTGAAGTGGCGCAAAGTTTGCGCCTTCTTTTTGCTGGTGCTGTGCTTATGATTCTCAGTTGGGCACCATTTGGTTGGCGCAATGCAGTTGTTACGGGCGATCCATTTTTCCCACTACTCACTGAAATTTTCCCTACGCCGTTTGCTCCCAGCCTAAGTCGAGTGATTACTGAAGCTGCGCCTTTCCAACTAAACTTTGACTCGCTACTGCGCTCGTTTGGCAGACTGCTCTCCAGTGACGCCATGATCGTGATCGCTACGGCAACCTTGCTGGGCTCATTATTTTCGAGAAAAGGCAGACAAGCCCTGTCAACCATTGCAAAAGATCCCGGCAACCAACTCATGCTTGCGTTCCTGATCATAGGCTTTGTTCTGCTTCAGCTATTTACTGGAGAATTCGGACACCACTTAGAATCTAGACATTATTTAGTCGTACTGGGACCACTCCTCGTCCTAAGTGCTATAGTGTTCGTCGCACCTTTCAGTGACCGGCATAGAACTTGGATCACACCAACAGTAATAGCCTTAATAGGCTTGGGGTACTCAAACTTTGACGTGGCTGCGAGGGACCTTTACCGCGGCATAACGAGTAGCAACATCACGTCAACATTCTTAGCGCGCAAGCCTAATTTTATGCTCAATGATTATTTAGCCCAGAAAATTAAAGCTGCAGCACCTAATCACTTACCAAAAGTATATGCGAACACAATCTGTTACGCAGAGTACTTCCTAAATAACGCTGAGTTTTGGCACCCGAACAAAACTCATCCGGCATGGACTTGGAATGTACAGAGCATCTCCGGGCCCGAGGTTTTAAACAAATTATATGAACATCACATTGACTACGTGATCACCGACGACACATCGTCTCTCGCTACAGCACTCAGGCAGAGAGCAGCAGCTCGGATCCTTCAGCGCGCCGGGAATGTAGAACTTTGGCAACTAGAGCCTTCGTCCACTTAATCTACCAGGACTTCATGATCTGGATTCTCCATGCTGACCCAGCCCGAACTCATTTAACCCCACACAGCCCTTAGCATCGCCCCAATAAAGCCCCTCAAGATTCTGTAATCATTGGACAATAAGCCAGAGCATAGGGAGTAAACTCAACTTTTATAGGCAAAATGCCGATACGGGGTTGGGCTAGGGAGAAGATTGTTGCGGGTTCAAGAGGGAGCAAACCGTGGGTATCAATCTGCGCAAACGAACGGACATAGTTCGAGTCATAAGGTCGCTCGGACTCATGGCCGCGTTAATAGGAAGCAGCTCCTGCGGCATTATCGAGCCAATACAGTCTAACGGGCTCACTGGCGCACTCCCCTTTCCTCTGCGCGGCTTGCCCAAGGCCACAACCAACTTAACCATGCATCCACTAGGAAATTTATCCCCATCGCGGGGTCTAAGCTTATTCTCAGCCGGTCAAATTAATTTTTCAGAGGCAGTGAAGACAATCGTCGGCGACCGTCTACCTAACGGTGTCCAACTCGACATGCGCCAAACGGTTTTACCGCCGCAAGTGGGCGGCGGCGGCCGGCGTTTCGATGGCAAATTTATGGTTAATGGCGTCGCGATTTTCGGTACCCATGTTGCGGCGCACATGCTGAAAGGGCGGGAACCATTTTTACTGGGAACTATGCCGAATGTATCTGCCTCTGCCGTGGCGAGTGCATTGAGATCATGGCCAACCTTAGACTCTATAAAGACTGTAGTAGCGCGCAGTGTGGCTGAGCAAGGCCTGCCTACAAAAGATTTGCAGCTAGTGGCAGCCGAACGTTACTACTTCCCCAAATCAGCTGACGAACTTCGTCCGGCTTGGCTTTTCGTTGCCAAAATAGGCAACCTCCCCTATGAAGTCTTGGCCGACGAATCCACGGTTTTTAGCTTTTCTAGGCGGTATTTTGAAGTCGACGGCAGTGCCAGCATCCTACCAAATAACGTGAACGACAGTGCACTAGTCAATTACAATCTCAAAGATCTAGCTGGTGATGGGACGCTCAAAAGCAACTACTTAGAAACAATTGTTCCGAACGACAGATTGCAAGCTATTGAGCCAACTCATAGGTTCAACTATCAGCCGAACGATAGTCGATTCGCGCAGCCTAATGCTTATGCCCACACGGATGAACACTTCCGTTGGATGCTTGGTCTAGGCGGAAAAACTTACGGAGCCTTGCCCCTTCATCTTGAATTACATCAACTCATTAACATGACAAAAAACAACGCCCTCTTTATCCCGGGGAACGAAAAAACGGGCGAACCATTCGTAATCCAACTTGGTGACGGCGATGGTGAAGGCCTGCAGAATTTAGCAACAGACTCCGATGTACCGTCGCACGAGTCCGGACATTACTTCGTTTACAACTATCTAAAAGTGACCCGCGACGAACCGCTGGGGATCCACGAAGGTGTAGCCGACCTTCTAGTATATTTACATAAACGCAGTAAAGGCATCGTCAACGCAGCATGCCTCGGGGAATCAATCTGTCCGCCAGGAACACCATTTTGCGTGAAAAGCGGCTGCCTGCGCACTGCCGACAATGACTGGGTTTACAACGATTCTTCCTGGAAGCAGTGGAGCCAACAGATGTATGGCTCGTGCTGCGGACACAAGCATGGTCAGGTGATTGGTGGAGTGGTCTGGGATCTGGTGAAAAACAAAACCATGAGCGCATCAGATGCCGCCAACCTCACCATGACCGCAATTACATACTTTAAAGCTGACAGTGGCATCCGCGATTTCTTGTTGGCCCTGCTGATTGCGGACAAGACCGTCTTCAACTGCGCCTATGATTCCGCCATCAGACAAGCCATCGGCAAAAGAAACTTCAGTAGCTTCATTGCTGATGCACCTGCAGGATGCGAGAACCTGCCCCAGCTCACTGGGACGGGTGACAACAGCCTAGCGCCGAGTGACGAGCCAGCAGTTACAAAATCTAGCCCATCGAAACCAAAGATCTTTGGCATATCTTGCGGCACAGTGGGTGGTACATCACCCGTACCGTCGTGGTTGGTCTTAGCTATCCTGCTCATACCCGCACTCGCTAGTGCAGTATCACCGGCTTTGGCTCGAGTAGTAGTCCGTAACCGCAGGAATCCAAGACGTGACACACGGAGACCGTGAAAAGGACTAGCTAGCGAATCCTCTTGCTATCATCTGAGCTTCCTTTATCCTAGGGTTCGAGAATACCTCGAACAACAAAAAGGAAGCACTATGCTGATTCGTAATGCACTTACTGTATTGACTCTAGCAACCGCTGGTTCCGCTATAGCAGCTGTCCCGCAAATTAGCTGCAATGGCGCCGACGATTTCAAAGCAGTGCTAAAAATCGAGCACGGCACCGGTCTGGGCACACTGACATACGGTTACGGTGACGACCTCACCACAATCGAAGATCTCGATACCAGCTTTGTACGGGACTGCGGAGCGGCCACCAAAGGCAACGAAGTACTGTTTGTCGTAACACCTGTCGGCAACAAACGCGTTGGTCAGTTAATTCTAGACGGCAAAACTCGCATTCTAAGCTGCCGTTGATTCGCTTTGGGCGCGCCTTGCGCCTTGTGCTTTGTCCCTTGTAAGGAACAGTGACTATGTTAAGCGCATTAGTTAAGGGAACAGACTGGTCGCAGCTGACCGAATATCTTTCGCCGGTCTTTTTCCAAATTGTGCCACCGATTGGAATGGCACAAAAACTAAAATCGATGGTCAGCGGCTATATGTCGCCGTCTAAGTTTCAAGAGATTGCAGCTAGGGTCAATAGCGCGCTAGAAACCAGCTCACTCAATGTAAGAATCGCCAACCTTAACAAGGGAGGGACGAAGGTCGAGATACCTGCTCCAGGTCCCGAAATTAAACCTGGTGATGTACTCCTTCGGCTTTATTTCTGGCAATTATTTGCACTGGATGAGGCCCTACTAGACTTCCGTTCCAAAGCGTTTCCACAACCACAAAACGTGTACTCATGGCATCCAAGCCCGTTATTTACTCGTTGGGATCCGAAGTTTATCAGTGCCGCACGGAATCTCTATCTAGGCTTCTACACTGACCGCACAGACCTCATGGATGACGCCCTTGCCCATCTTGGGTTAACTGCGGGTAAAAGTGTGCTGCTAAAGCATTTCGGTGAAAACCAAGACCGGGTCCGATTTGAGATGGCCAGCTTCAGGGCCACCTTTCATGAAGTGTTCCTCGCTTGCAAACAGGCAAGATCCCGAATGCACCCAGACTTTCTAGCCTTAGGTGGAATGCTCGCCTGCCTCTACGAGCATCTGGAACAATTGGGGGGGACATATAATGTGCGACAAGCTTTTGCTGATGTGTGCGCCCCGGTAAAGTAAAAATCTCATCACGCTCTCACGCACCTCTCACCCTCTTTGTGGTAAATCCCACTTTTCAAGAGGGTGAACTTGATGGAACAACTCCATTCGACATCCGATAACCGCGTAAGCGCCTTAAAAACACTTCAAGGTCGGTTTGCTGCGCTACAGACAGATATTGATTTTTCATCTGCTAAAAAAGACGCTCTCGAGCTGGCTGGATCCTCCCTCGCCATTGCAGCAGAGTTACTAAAAGAGCTCGAATCTGCCGAGCAGCGACACCTAGATCTAACTGCAGCTCTTCCCCAGATGCTATGGACAACGCGGCCAGACGGTTTCCATATTTATTTCAATCAACGTTGGGTGGAATATACCGGCCGTACCCTAGAAGAAAGTTACGGCTTCGGCTGGCTCGAGGCCTTTCACCCCGACGACCGCGTTCGCACTTTAGAACGCTGGCAACAAGCAACAGCTTCCGGTGAAGCCTATGAGATTGAATATCGACTGGTCCGAGCAGACGGTGGCTACGGATGGGTGCTTGGACGGGCCATGCCACTGCGCGATGCATCCGGCAAAATTTCTCAATGGTTTGGCAGCTGCACGGATATAGACAGTCAAAAAAAGGCAGAAGAACTTGCAGCATCGCAGGCTCGCGAGTTGGCCGCCGCCAACATTCAGCTGACGCAGGCAGAGGCATTAAAAGGCGAGTTTTTTTCGAACGTCTCGCATGAACTCAGAACGCCATTGACTCTACTTATCGCCCCCTTGGAATCGTTACTATCAGGAGACTACGGCAATATTTCAGCCAGCCAACGCCCCATGTTAGATGTTATCCATAATAACGCCATTCGCCTTCTCCAGATGGTGACTGGGCTACTTGACTTCTCAAAACTTGGTGCTAAAAAATTCATTCCTGCACCCGAGCCGACCAATGTTATAGCTTTAACTCAAAGTATTACTGCTGACTTTATGCCGCTGATCACGGACTGCGGTGTCACCTACGAATTTTTCAGCAACCAAGATAAAATTTGGGCTAACATCGATCGCTACCTTTGGGAACGGATCGTTTTCAACCTACTGTCAAACGCGATAAAGTTTACGCCCAAAGGCGGCCACATCACGGTAAGCGTCAGCATTCACAATGAGCACCTGGTGCTTAAAGTAAAGGACACTGGCATTGGCATCGCTGAGCACAATATGCCGCTACTATTCCACAAATTCAGGCAAATCGAAAGTGCTTCCACCCGACGTTTTGAAGGCACTGGTCTGGGGCTTTCCCTCGTTAAGGAATTTGCCCAACTTTTAAATGGCGACGTTTCAGTCAAAAGCACGATCGGCAAGGGCAGTATCTTCACTGTTGGCTGCGACGTGATGCGTGCGAACCCCGCCGACGCGGCACCCATGATAAATGGCAATATATTAAGAAACCAAACACTTGTTCCAGATCATAACTTAGAGTTACAACAGACTGATGCAACTGGCAGGCACAGCACATCTAAGGTTTTAATTGTCGAAGATAATATCGAGCTTGCGCGTTACATCGTGTCTCAGCTCCGATCAATCTGCGAAACGCGATTGGCGAACGATGGGGACGAAGCACTCGCTGCGATAAATACATGGAAGCCAGATTTAATTCTATCTGATGTCATGATGCCAAAGCGCGACGGACTAAGTCTCTGCCGCGAAGTCAAAGCCAACCCCAATACTGCAAAAATCCCGGTAATATTGCTTACCGCTTTGACGCATCGGGACGCACTTTTACAAGGCTGGCAGGCCGGTGCTGACGAATATCTATTCAAACCATTCCACCCTAGGGAACTAATCGCACGCGTAGAAACCATGCTCGATCTGTCGCTCGAGCGGCAAAGGTCAGAAGATACGCTGAGACTCGCCAACCTAGATCTCGAGCGAAAAGTCACTGAGCGCACTGCTTCTTTGAAGGAAGCTAACGAAATACTCAAACAAAGCGAAACAGCCGAACGTGCCGCACGCCTCGAAGCTGAGTATTCAGCGCGTATAAAAGACGAGTTTTTAATCACGCTCTCGCACGAGTTGCGTACCCCGCTGGTTCCGATTATAGGATGGATCGGATTGATCAACAGTGATGTTTTAGACAGCACAGGCACCGCAGAAGCATTAAAGACCATTGAAAGAAGTGCGCGCTACGAACTGCAATTGATCGAGGATCTTCTCGATACCTCGCGGATTATTTCCGGAAAGCTGATTATCGAATTTAACCCAATCGAATTGCTTGAGCCTTTGAAAGCGGCCTTAGAAACTGTTCGATTGACGGCAGAAGCCAAAAACATAACTCTTAACGTTTTTATGCCCCCAGCCTCATTAGGCGTTATCAGGGGAGAGACCAGGCGGCTTCAGCAAGTCATCTGGAACCTTCTAGGTAATGCAATAAAATTTACTCCCAAGGGTGGCAGGATCGACGTCCGACTCACCAGCGATGATAAACACGCAGTAATAGAAATTGCCGATAATGGAATCGGGATAAGCTCCGATTTTCTGCCGCATGTTTTCGAAAGATTTCGCCAAGCCGACAGCTCGACCACGCGTCAATTCGGTGGGCTTGGCCTGGGATTGGCACTTGCTCGCCAATTAGTCGAAGCTCATGGCGGCCGAATAAGTGTTGAGAGTCCAGGCGTAGGACTGGGCAGTACATTCCGCATTCAGCTCCCCCTGTCGTTGAGCCAGTCAATTCAGCGGACAGAGAGTCCGATCAATGACCAAACACGCAAAACTAAAAACGCAATCAAAGAAACCAAGCTTGCCGGTCTGAAGATCTTAGTGGTTGATGATTCGCCAGAGGATCGACACTACCTAACGGCTTTATTGACTAGCCAGGGTGCCGTTGTCACGGCAGCAATGACTGCTGCAGAAGCACTGGTCCTAACTCAACACGATATGCCGGACGTGCTGGTCAGCGATATAGGTATGCCAGACAAGAGCGGGTATGAATTTATTCGTGAAATTCGCGAGATGAAAAGCGACAGGAAAAATTTACCAGCATTAGCTCTGACCGCATATGGCAGTGTCAATGACCGAGAGCGAGCGATGGCCGCCGGCTTTCAACTATACTTAACCAAGCCATCTAATTCCGAGCAATTAATCGGAGCTATTTATGACCTTGCTCACCTACAAAATTTCGAGCGTCCACAAGTCTGATGTCCTCAACAAAGGAGCAAGAGTCACTATATACGACTGTTATGCTCATTAATTCTCTGGATCACATATGGGTCCGCAAAAGAGCCTTCCCATGTCGTACTTTCGGGATAAATAGCCTGGATATCCCAGGATCCTTGATTCCATAAAAAAGCGGCATCCACCGTGTACTCAAACTGAATATCATTCCGCAGGAATTCAAGGGTCTTGTCATAAAAATAATGCATGTAGTCGCGCGGCTCGTAGGGAGTCCCGGTGTCATAGAGGTGCCAAGGATCCGTAGCCTTTTTATAGGCACCAAAAATACCAAAAAATGGATATTTTGCTGCTTCTTCAGCGTTGCTCGCAAGTACTGTTCCGTTTTGATTGGACCCCCCCCCAATCCCGTATTCCGCCAAATGTAGCTTTTTGCCTGCCGTCAGAAGTTTCTGCACGCTCAGCTCGGGATGAACCAACTTCAACTCGAAATCAAACTGGTAAATAGCATTTTGGACGTCAGAGGTATTGAAACCGGGCTTTAACGATGGGTAAGAAGATATGCCAAAATAATCCA
>CAIWTN010000229.1 GCA_903915625.1 uncultured Pseudomonadota bacterium
CGTATTTTGGATACAGACTACGCCAAAGAGACCACCAACTTGGCCAAGTCGCAGATCATCCAGCAAGCAGCCACAGCCATGCTCGCTCAAGCTAACCAGTCCGCACAGTCGGTCTTGGCTCTGCTCAAGTAAGCTTAAGCCACTCCTCCAAAGCCATCCAGGTCAAACTGGGTGGCTTTTTTTGGATCAGTTATGAATTGTGCAAATTGAAAGTAAAAGCCCATAGGGCTGGCCATAACATTGGAGTTAGCTCGCAGCCCACTCGCAAAAGCTTCGTTGCGCAAGTCATGCAAAATGTGCGCTCATTCAGTAAGCCGCCCAACAAGTTGTCTCGTACTTTATAGTCATTAAGGCCACCCCTTGCCAACCGTGATGTATTTCTTTTGATCTGCGTCGGTAAGCAGGCTGTTCGCCAAGAAGCCGCCCCCACCAAAAACGGTTTCGATATTATGTGGCGCTTCCCCCTGCTCGATTTGCGAGACTGCCCAGACGCCGGGAGCAGTTTGTTTCCAGAAGCGGGCATTTCGATGCTGATCCAATATAAAATTGAGGGCTCGCACATTGACTCCCAGCCAGTCGCAGAACTTGTCCAGATGTTTGAGAGGCATGCCCTCATATTGGCTGACCAGAGCCAAGCCTTCATCACGCGTCAAACGTCCGTGTCGAATCTCGCGTGACGCATGGTCGGTCACCTTAGAAAAACCATGCTTGTAGCGTTTTAGTTGGTCGTGCAAATCCATGAAGTTGTAGCAGTCCACATGGTCATAACAGTCGAAAGTCCTTGCAAAGCGTGTTGTACGATATCCATGGCGACGCATCATCTCCTCGTGCTGTGCTTTGGGGTCCCAACGCACATAGTTCCCCAAGTAGATACCCCTCACGCCCACCCGCTCCAGATCGTAATTGGGCGGGTATCGGTACTGCCAGACATCGTCTTCGGTTAAAGTATCGAATATGGACAGCAAGTCGTCAGCCTCATGGCCCATTAAGTCGTGATCCTTGCGATAGCGACGGGACATCTCGACTTCGTGCTCATGGGAAAACATACCAACTTGTTCAAGCCCCTGGTGCGCTCCCCAGACAATCAGAGGCACTCCATAACGTACTGCCGTCTGGACAGGGAATACCGTCTGTCCGGCAATACAAGGCCAATAGATACTGCCAAACTCGCGCAAGGTTGTGCGCGTGATTCTTTTCACCGAATTGGGATTAACGTTCTGTACAAGTATGTCGCAGTCAAACTGGATGCGAAGATTCGCCAGATTCCAGATTCCCAAAGGTGTATTGAAGTACTTGTTGTAGGTGACGAGCAATGGGTTAAGACCCAATTTTTCCTTTACCAAATGGACGATAAAGTACGAGTCGTTTCCGCCGGTTACCGGAACGATGCAATCATAAGTTTGCCCGCTGGGACTGCGATAAGGTCGAATCAAATCCTCAAGATTCCTCCATCGCTCCTGCCAGTCAAGCCTGTCCTTTTCTTCATGGACCCGACAGCCCGAACAAATCCCTTCCTCATCGAGCGTAAGGCCGAGTGGATGGGATACAGGGTAGAGGCATAGTTTACAGGTTTGAATCGGTTCCATCTTCAGTTCGGTTTGATCTCAACATATGGCGCTCGCAGGGGAAGGCCGACAAGTTGATGTTTAAATGCGCTAATAGCGTTTTCGCGATAATTCAGGGAATTTCCAATTGCGGCAGCGACTACCTGCCCGACGTCCAACACACGTTGCAGAACCGCAGCCTCACTGAGTCCACCGAATGCAATCAGGGGAACATCTCCAAGGGGAAAGTGTTTCAGCAGTTCATAATCGAAACCACGATCATGCCCTTCGTTTTTCCAGTCAATGACAAGCGCTTCCGACACTACTTTGTCACTCAGAAGAGCCACTACCTTTTCATCGAGCGCGGCGTGGGTACGGCAGCGATAGTCGAACCAACACAACCGACCCGATTCCATCGACAGCGGCAAAGCTGCGATTAACGCCTGCGCACCTAGTCGTTTCGAAAGTGACCTCGCGACCTCGGGCGCATCGCGCAACAACGCATCGATGCACAACCGGTCCGCGCCTGACTGAATGACCTGGATACCCTCCTCGACTGTGCGTATGCCTCCGGAAAAAATGATTGGTGTTCCCAAACCCATTTGAGCCACGCGATCGAGCAGGGCAAAATCCGGCCCCATTTGGTGAACCGAACGGTCAATGCATTGCAGAATGATTTCATCTGCGCCCCATCTATCTAGGTTCTCCGCCAAGATTTCAGGTTTGCCAAGTGGAAGATGTCGGCGATATCCAAATGACTGCACCGCCCAGCCGTTTTTCACAGTAATGACACCAACAAGACGCTTCTTAAGCACGGCACAGTCCTTCTATAACAGAAGTCAGCATGTGACGGCCTGCTGCTTGGCTCTTTTCCGGATGAAACTGCAGCCCCACCACGTTGTTTCGATGTACCCCCACTGTGAATGGCTCGCCTAACTCATCTAGTCTTGAAACTGCTGCCTGATACTCCGCTGGTACATCGAAAAAATAAGAGTGGTTGAAATACATCGCCTGCCCTTCGCCATTCTTGAACAACGGATCTTCCCTGACTACTTCGATGCTGTTCCAGCCAATATGCCAACGTGATTGTTCTAGGGGCACCACCTTGCCGGGGATCAGGCCCAGTCCAGCTGTAAGTTCCATCTCGCTAGAGCTGTCTGCGAGCAGCTGCATTCCGAGACAGATGCCGACCACAGGCTTGCCATCCATTGCTTGCTGACGAACAAAGTCGGTCAGCTCACTTGCGTTCAGCGCCTGCATGGCCGCCGGAAATGCCCCCACACCTGGAAGCAGTAGCAAATCCGACTGTGCCAGCGTCTCGCTGTTCCCAGCTATTCGGCACCGATAACCCATAGCATGCAACGCATGCCGAACGGACGCCAGATTACCCACGCCGTAATCAACGATGCCGATGGTAAGCCGCGTCACAACCCCACCCCGACCTTGAATTTTCGACTAATAAGCCCTGAGTCGTCGATATCAAACAGCACAGGGTTTACCGAGCGGCGCACGTGCACCCAAAAATCCTCTACGCTGATCCCGATGTAGTCACAAAAGCTGGCAATATAGCCGGGCGCGCAAGCATCGTCATACTTAGTGACGAGTTCGATCCCCTGGTAACGCGTCAGTCTCTTAAGCCGGATTTCCTCGTTGACATAATCAGTTACGCGACCAAAACCAAATTTGTAATACTTGATCATCTGATTCAGCGTCACCCAGTCTTCGTCCAACGAAGTGACACCCAGCAGGTCGCCCGTATTGGCAACCGTATCCTCGCGAATTTGCAGGCCGCTGGCTGCGGCATACATGCCGTTGTTAACCAGCGACCAGTCCCCTAGAAACCAGCCTAGGTAAACAATTTGCAAACCATGCTGATCAAATGCCTCGGGCGCCGGATAGCGATAAGGAAGTAGATTGCGCGCATTAACCCCCGATTCCAGCATCCAATCGAGCGAGGCACCTGAAAGTGTATTCATGTAGCGAAGATTATTACCATCGTAACCGGTTCTACCAAGTGTTTTTAGGTCCCCCAGTTGCAAGCCAGGGTTTTCGCCCCATAAAATCAGCGAAACGCCATAATGCAGTGCCAGTTGTGGGACAGAACTAAATAAAGCCAGTTCAGTAGAACGCGCCCAGTTTGTGAATTTCATAAAAGACTCGCGCATCAGGGTTTTCCAAGTGCCCGGCGCAGGTGCTGAAATTACCACATCAAATCCCAATTCAATCAAATTTGATATGTTGTCTACGCCCCGCTGTGATACTTGCTCGGGTGGATAGCTGAGACAGGCTAGCAAAGGCTTGAGCCCGAGCTTGTCGCGAACCCACAAGGCCTGCCGGGTGCTGTCCTTGCCCCCGCTGACGCCAATGATGCAGTCAAACTTTTGCCCAATTCGTCGAGGAAAAGTCTGCAGTAAATCCTGCAGGATCTCATAACGCTCCTGCCAGTCCACCTGCCCGAGTTTTTCGAAGTATTCACAAGCAGGGCAAATGCCGTCTTCGCCAAAGTATGTGTTGGGACGGGTGTCAGGCTGGAGGCAGTGCTTACAGTAATTCATCAACAGCCAATTTATTCAAGTGAATCAGCCCATCATGCGGCAGACGGCAAGCAGGCGCCCAGGGGGGCAACGTACAAAATACCTGACGGCCCGCAGCCAACGCAATCACCAGTGCAAATGACTCGCAGCCCGCGACCCATCGCGCTCGGGAGAGTGCATCTGACATCTGCGTCGATTCGTCAGTAAGAATGTGCAGCGCGGGGTTCATAGCGATCCAGGCATCGTATTTTCCGGAAGGCTCAGATGGATGCGAACGAAGGCGGATCGCGATCCCTAAAGGCAAATTCAATAGCGGCAGCTTAGTAACAAAATAGTCGAGGGCCTGAAATTCGCCGTCCTCGCCGCGCCCCCAGTCCGATCGCATAGGCTCTAGTAAATACAGAAGCTCAGGCTTAAAGATGGGCGCAGGCTTTACGCTTTGAACCTGGCTTGCCAGGTACAGATTTGGAACAAGTCGAATGCGCGTGCCTGGAAAGGTCTTCTCTGCTATCGCCATTGCGTGGTCGTCGACGACCCAGAACTCGTCTGGCCAGACAAGTTTGCCTTCACGGATGAAACGTTCCGCATAATTCACCCAGTGATCGAGTATGGCGACAGATGGAATGCCCCGTTCCTTTGCCATCCTGCGAGCATCATGCTCGATATTACTAGCCCATCCAGTTCCACTTATCACCGACCTTGCACCTTCCAGCGCCATTTCGATGGAATAGCAAAGCGGCACCTCAGGAAACGCATGTTGCCACAGACATTCCGCCGGCCCACGCATGACAGCACGAACAGCACCTAAACGACCGTCTACTTTAAGCCAACTGAGAATATGGTTCGTGGCGCCGGCATCATGGCAAATTACGGCTATTGGCGGCTCAAGATCAAGACGCATGCCACTTAGCGTAGTAAAGGACATCAACGGGCTTATCCTCAACGATTTCTTGGTTCTTTCGAACAGCCTCCAGTTCCATACCAGAGTTCTCCATTAAATTAATCATACCTTTATTACTGGCAAGCGTACCCGCCGTGACCTTTCGTATTGCCTCTTGGCAGGACAACCAATCAATCATGGTACTCCAAGCATCCTGACCATACCCCATTGCCCAGACCGTTCGCTCACCAATAAGGATGCCTACATCCGCTGTGCCATGATGGTGGGCGAAATAAACTGTCATGGTGCCAATAGCTTGTCCATTATCGCAACGACGCACACTAAGGAACAGATTATTAGACTTAACAAACTTATCAAAGTATCTGATACAACTTTCTAAGTTGTGCTCGTGGAACCGTTGATTACTGAACTTTGTAACTTCAGGATCATTCAGCCAGCTTACATAGGTGTCAGTGATATCGTGTCTTTCAAAAGGAAAAATGTCAACTTTGCGACCGTGCAGAGGAAAAGCATACGCAAACATCAGTCGTTCAGTCCGTATTGAGATTTCTGAGCAAATTGATGTTGTGCCACACTTTACGGAAGGCTGCGACGATTAATTCGACGTCTTCAGGATAGTATTCAAACATGCAAAGATTCATGCCAAAAAAACGCTCACTGTGAAGCTGCTCAGCCACAGGGCAGAGGCCCGGTCCATATTCAATTCTGCTGGTGCAATAAGGTGAACTCCAAGGGAACCCCTTGGTGCCGTAGGCAATCTTATTTCTAAACAAAGGCAGCAGATGCAGATTCTGGTACCCCGTTACCAGCCCGGGAACTCCCTCAGCTTGTAAAGCTTTCACGATTTTTTCACGAGAAACGCCAAGCCGTTCCAAATCCAGAGTCAGGCCGTAAACGTAATAAACATGGATGCTGCCATTACTGACAATAGGCACTTTCAACCCCTCGAGATGCATCAGGCTCTGGTTCAGTTGTTCTGCAATATGTTGCCTTGATGCTACGCGAGCCTCGAGTTTTTCAAGCTGAACCGATGCGATGGCCGCCTCGATCTCACCCATTCTGAAGTTGTAACCCAACATATTAGCTAGTTCTAAAGGGTTATCGCTTTTAACCACGGCCTCGGCGTGGTTACGAATCAGGCATAAACGTTGGGCAAGTTTGTCGTCGTCAGTTACAAGGATGCCCCCCTCGCCACAATGAATATGCTTGTGGTAGTTCAGACTGAATCCACCAATATCGGCAAGAGTGCCGGCATGTCTGCTGAAATACCGAGCGCCTGGAGCCTGAGCGGTATCGCTCAACAACTTGAGACCATGCCGATCGCAAATCTTGCGCAGGGACTGCATGTCTGCCGACTGTCCGAATATATCGACCGCCATGACCGCACGCGTTCGCTTAGTGATCAGTCGCTCAACACACTTAGGGTCAATGTTGAAGGTATCCGGATCAATATCAGCAAATACTGGAATACCATTGAAGTGAAGGATAGCGGTTGCGGTCGCCGCCATGGTCCACGGTGTGGTGATGATTTCGTCGCCGGGCTCAATTCCAATTGCGCCCACTGCAGCAATCAATCCGGATGTCCAAGAATTTACAGCAATTGCATGCCTTACACCGAAATAATTTGCTGCATGTTCTTCGAAAGCCCGTACTTCCTTGCCGCCCATGAACCCCTCACCAGGAGCGCCGATATAGGCCGACAGCACGCCGCTACGGATGACGCGGGTGGCAGCCGTGACTTCGTCTTCTCCCATGCTTTTGAAATACGCCATCGGATGCTGAATGGCAGGCTCGCCGCCCAGAATGGCCAGTTGGTTGGTCATGAGTTTTCCTAATTCGAAGGTTGTGACCGATTATCTGTGCAGAATTGCGCCAATGAGGACGATTTGATTTGTTCGCACAAACGTTGCGCTTCCAGTGCACCGTGCCCAGTGCTTGCCAGCGTCTCACCAAACAATACGGCGTTGTAAATGTTTTCAACAGCGCGTGACATGGCCGAAGCATATTCCCCATGTATCAACTCCCCTGCGTCCAGAGACCGGTACCCATTGAACTGGGGGCTATCGATGACCTTTCGAACACGCCATTGAAAACCGCCGTTTTCCATCAAGATCACACCGCGTTCCGACACGATTTGCAATTCGAAAAAGGCAAAGTCCCTTGCATCGGAAACGTTCAACTGTACCGGCACCCCGCTTGAGGTTTGCAGCATGGCCGGAATGGTCGGATCATCATCCCAGAAATCCCATAAGGGCTGGCCTGCTGACAGAAGCGACAACTGCCCAAGCAAGCCAATGAGAAGATCGACCATATGCCCACCATTATTAAGTACGCCTTTGCTGTAAGTTGCCGTGGCAGATCGAATTTTCCCCCAGGCACCCGTATGGATTTGCTCGCGAAGCAATAGAACGTCCGGCGCCCAGCGGCGGGTATGGTTAATCGCCAATTTCACCCCGGCTTTGTCGAATTCTTCTACCCATTTCGTGGTTTCAGCGACCGTGCCGGTCACTGGTTTTTCGCAGAACACCAGTCTCGGCTTAAGTGTGAGCGCCAATCGCAAGTGCGATGCATGCAGCGCTGTCGGCGAGCAGATGCTCACGACGTCGAAGCGCCCCGCGCAGTTCTGTAGCTCCTCAAAACTGGCATATCCAGTCGGGATATTCCAACGTTTACGGAAAGCATCTACCCTTTCACCGTCTGGGTCCATACATGCGGCAAGGTCGTATCCGCCATGGCGTGAAAACGCGCCGGCATGAGTTAATGGCAGGGCATCCGCAGGCCGATCGGCATCGAACACACCCGCAATATTCCCGCAACCGACGATCAAAGCACGAATTTTTGTCACCTGGTTTCCCTGAATATCACTTCAAGTGTTCCAGACGCACCGGCGTTCCCCGGACAACGTCAATAGCAACTACCGCCCCAAGGACATGATCAAGATGTTTAGGCGCAAGCCCAAACCCGGGCCGAATACTCTTGACTTTTTCCGTTGTAATTCTTTCACCCTCCTTCATGTCCATTACAAAGTAAAGCGAGCGGCGAAATTGTACGTTTCCCTGTTCGCTGACTTTACGCCCATAGTCGATACGTCCTAGTGCTTGCCAAGCGTTACAGGCTCCTAAACACAACTCGGCCATATCTGCCGGTTCAAGAGAGAAACTGTCATCAGGCCCCCCACCGCGACGGTCAAGCGTGAAATGCTTTTCAATGATCGACGCACCAAGCGCAACACTAGCAATAGCTGTGGAATTATCCAGCGTGTGATCTGACAGGCCGGTAACTAGGCCAAAGCGTTGAATCATGTCAGGTATGGTTCGCAGGTTGTAATCCGTCGCCGGTGCGGGGTAACCGCTGACACAATGCAGAATTGCCAGTTCCTTGCATCCCCCATCGCGGGCAGCATCTATGGCCTCTTGGATTTCTTCAGCATCAGCCATACCGGTCGAGATGATCATCGGTTTGCCCGTTCCTGCCGCATACCTTATCAGGGGCAGATCAACAACTTCAAATGAGGCGATCTTATAGGCTGGCGCATTCAAGTCTTCAAGCAGGTCGACCGCTGTATTATCGAATGGTGAACTGAACAAGGTAATGCCAAGCATGCGGGCATGATCGAACAGGGGCTTATGCCAAGCCCATGGCATGTGAGCTTCTTCATACAATTCATAAAGGCTGCGGCCATCCCAAAGCCCGCCACGAATCTTGAATTCGTAAGAATCACAATCCAGCGTAATGGTATCAGGGCGATAGGTCTGTAGTTTGACGGCATCGGCCCCAGCTTTCTTGGCTGCCTCGATGATCTTAAAGGCTGTTTCGATCTGCCTGTTATGGTTGGCGGACAACTCGGCAATAACATATGGCATGGTATCCGTTGCAATACGGCGGCCTGCTATAGTGATCTCTGGTTTATTTGACATTGGTGCTTTTTATAAATCTGGCTGCCACTCTGACCTTAAAAGTCCAAAGCAGAGCACATCGTGGTATTGCTGACTGTCAAAGTGCTGATCGCGAATCAATCCTTCCTGATGAAACCCAAGTGCTCGGTGAAATCTGATAGATGGTTCATTGAAAGCCAACGCTTGTCCGCAGACTTTGTGAAGGTTAAGGTGACAGAATGCGTAATCAAGCGCTCCAAGTCCAAGCTGCCGCCCGCTGCCCTTGGCTGCATCTGGTGCTGCATAGAATCCCCAGTCGGCAACCGCGCTTCCGGGGAGTTTTGAAAACTGGATAAAACCCACCGGGTTCGCATAAGGCTCGTAAATGAGCAGGTACTTTTCCTTGTCCTGCGCTGAATGCTCAAACCAGCGGAGGTGCTCTTCCATCGTAATTTCATGCTTGGTAAACATATATCGTCGGACATCTGGATGATTGCGCCAAGCCAGAACAAGGTCAAGATCAGTCGACCTCATCAAACGAATACTTTTGCCAGGATTTATCTTCGTCATTGCGGATGTGAAATGTACTCAACAACCCGAACAGCCCCTTGCCCATTGGTTATATTGCTTGCCAGACGACTCATTCTTTCAAATGCTTCACCTTTCATCAACAAAACAAGGGCAGGAGGCAATTGCTCATATATCGCTGTTGGCCCTCCGATCAAGCTGGCGGCCCCCGCAGCCTGCAAAGCGCATGCACCAGTATACTGATTGGACGTCAATACGACAACTATGGCAGGTAAACCCAAGCAACATCTCTCCCATGCGGTAGCACCAGCCGCACCAATGGCTAGATCACTTTCAGCCATAACTTGAGCCATATCAGTAATTTCGGTTCGTACCTCGGTTGGCCAGATCATGGTTGCGGCAATTGTGCGAACTCGCTCGGTCCACAGAGCCTTGCCCCCCATAACCACAGTGAGTTTACAGTCGATTGGCAACAAGCAACTCTTAAGGGCTTCGAGAACCTGGCCGGTAGCATTGGGCTTATCGACACCTCCCATGGAAATCAAGACATGTCTGAGCACGGGATTCTTACGCCGCCGGAGGCTGAACTCACGCAAGTCAGCGAATTCAGGCTGCAACAGCGCATTTTGCGGCCCTATCAGCCTTATGCAGTTATCCGGCAACAGGCCATCGTAGTCTTTGGCCTCGCGCCCCAGATTCTGATCCAAAAGCACGTCGCTAACGTGCGGGCGATTAGCCAGATCGTCGATAACCAGCAGTTTTTTACAATGCGGTCTCAATAACTTCTCCCATCGTGCGTCCAACGCGTATTGATCAACTATCAACCAATCAACTTGCGCACCATCTAGGGAAGCAATAGTTTGCTGAGCGTCAACTTTCCAGTCAACTCCTAACCAAGCAAGATACTCCGGTGCGGACTCGCTTCGCGCTTCACTTACTAATATGTGTTCTCTGGCTTTTGGCAAAACATGAAATGGAAATCCCCGCTTTTCAATCATGTCGAACAGATTGCCTGAGTGATCGCGGCAAATAAAACGGCAGTGCTCTCCGCGGCTGCGCAACGCATCGGCAAGCGTGAGGCATCTCATGACGTGACCCGTACCAATGTCATGGGATGCATCAGTGCGGAAGACTATTTTCACGGCTCAATGCAGCGTTATTTTTTCTTGAAGAGCCACCACGTGACGTCATCAAAGCCAGCGTTGTCGTAGAGATGCCCCCATAGAAAACCGCAATCCACCAACTCAACGGGAAAGTTCTCGATGAAGAGCTTTCCAAAGTCCCGCTTGAAAAGTTTGTCTTTTTGTCCCTGGTATTCGAGCATGACCGGGGTGCGATTAAAGTACTCTCCAATCAAGATGTTTTCGGATGAAAGCTTATACATTTTTTCCATATTATTCAGCAAGTTATCTGGATGTATATGGATTAAAACTCCTATCGTAAAAACGAGATCAAAGCTTGCTTCTTCGAACTTCGCATCTTCTATTGCGCCATTGAAGGCAAGCGCAAGTTCATTCCTACTGGTGACAAAATCGAACGCAGGCTTACTGATTTCGATGATAGATTTGCTTGCGTGAGGATAAACCTCATTAAGAAAATCTATATTTCTACCAATGTTGCAACCGCACTCCAAGATTGAGCTTATCGGCTTCATCTTAGTTAGCATCAATTTCCAGGCAGCAACGCCCTTTTGCAGA
>CAIWTN010000230.1 GCA_903915625.1 uncultured Pseudomonadota bacterium
CAGCCAAGAACTCCACCGGTGTCAAAGCGCTTGCAAGAACTTGCGTCCACCACAAACCACTGACTGTCCCGAACAGCGACAGTTACTGACTCAGCGAATGAAATTGGATAACTGCCCCCTAGTGATGCCAAGTTTCGATCCCACCGACGGAATGTGCCGTCTGAACTGGCAATGCCAAAGGCCCCTGCGGCTTCGTTCCAAGCTGCCGAATACTCGTGTGGGAATCGATAGCGGTTAAAGTCTAGGCTTGAATAACTGGCAAAAAGCCTCGATCCAGTTTTCTGGCCGGTAAGGTCAGTAGCAAAAACGTAAGTGCTCGCCGCAGAGAGCGAGGTTTGACAGACGCCAAAGCTGATTACTCTGTCGGATCCCTTGGCTAAGCTGAAATCGATTACGGGCCACCCTGAACCCTGGCAGTCCTGACTGAGTAGGGTTGGTGCGGATCCGGTATAGTTGCTATCCAGTGCGTTGACGTAAAGCTGGATTCCGCTACCACAGTCTGAGAGGTGAAAGAGTAATAATTTGGAGCCGGTATCGAGGAGAGAGGCATCCTTGATATTGCAGTTGCCGCCGACGTTTACGGTGCGTTCCGCAAAAGAAAAACTGGCATCGGCAGGCCTGTCGCATCCAGCCAAGCATATTGGTCCACCTGCAGGAGGCGCAGTATTCGCTGGTGCAGCATCTCCCCCGTGTTGCTTTGGGCCGCATCCCATGACGTGTGTTATCAGAAGTCCGAGGCTAATAAGCTTCACTGTCCTGAGATCTATCATATGGATTCTCCGAGTTGTTGCTGATGCCTTCAAAAACAGATCCGGATCACCAAGTCGCTAGATCGAGCAAATCACCGCGAACATTCGACTGAGCCGCCACCTTGCCAGCATCATCAAAGTCTACCCAGCATTGGCAGCGCTCATAGGCCACGTTCGCACATACGCTGGCCTTGGCATCTGATTTCCCCCAACACCAACGTGTCGGTGATGTGACAAACATATCCGCTAGGCCGAGTGACGCGATCACTTCGTCGCGGCTAGCTCCCTTTGGTAATTTTTTAGGGGTGGCTGGCTGGCCCGACGATGACGATGCCGTTGGAATCTTGATTCCTGATTCCGCAACCTGACAGTCATAGGCCGTTATTGCGGCGGTGAAAGTATCCAGGACGATGGGTTTCTCTCGGTCACTGAATTGGACTGACTTCTCACTGGCGGAGAAGTTATAGCAGATCCGGACCTTTTCTTCGTCCTTGGTCAATACAACTCCAATTCTCTTAATGGCGCGTACTCGGTACTCCGAATCAAGTGCTGTGGGAGGTAAAGTAATCGAAAATCCCCCAGCCTGCCCGACGGATCCTTCGCCTTGGTAGCCACGGTTCGCAACGGGCGAGATGTATACCGTCATGTTCTGCCAGAGATCATTCATGCCAACCTGTGCATCAAACGTGGCTCGCCATGAGGAGTCATATCCAGCGGCAGTGACTTTTGCGGGTAGACGTTTTAGTTCCTGAGTATAGAAGTCTTCCATGTCGTTGTATTTGGCCCCATCCACCGTTAGCTCGAATGCGGAGTTAACGAAACCTTGAAAGGTGGCAGTTGTTGCCTGCGCCGACGAATCAGTTCCTTTTGTCGAGTCAGCGCCGTGTGGAAAAGCTCCGCAAGATACGGTGAAAATGACAGTATTCATGCATAAAGCGAATAGTCCGTGATTCATGGGGGTCTCCTTGTTCAGAAATATGATGTTACAAATTTTCATATTTTAATTACCGGTTCTTCTTGGTTTTGGCGTCTAAGTGGCGAAACCGCAACTCTACTAGGCCTGTGTGCCAGCCCTCTTCATCGCGGTAAAATCCGCTGAAGGATGCGGGCAAGTTTGCCTGATCGTCGTCGAAGACAAGGGCATCGATAGATGTGCCAATAAACCTTGCAACCGATCGCAGTTGATTGAGATCTCGCGGCGCTTTACCTGCCAGCCACCCGAGCAAGGTCGCTTTGGGTACGCCTGCTTTTGCTGCCAACGCAGAAGCTGTGATACCGCTTTCCTTCAGATGTCTTTCCAGTGTCGCACGTAATTTCATCTCGACCTCCTGGTTAGCAACGTCGGATAGGTCACCATGAGAATTAAGGTATTTCTCCCTATGGAGGAAAACCGTCTTTCATAAGAAGCATTATGATTCCGGTCGGCGTCTTGGACGTAGATGCGATGTGCCTTGGAATTTAGGTGGTTTTCGGTTGTGTCTATCTGCGCAAAAAACTTCAATGCTCAGGATGGAGAAGTAAACGGGGCGAAAGTGAAGATTTTATTTCTCAGCGTTGACCGCGATAGTGGAGAGCTGGTTACGCAGTGCAGATATTGCACGATTGCCTAATGTATTTAAAAGGATCCGACCATGGCCATGTTCCCAAATCATGATTGCTAGGAGCGTGAAAAATAGGATCTTGTAGTTGATAAGTCGCCACATAGATGACCTCATCTTAAAACTTCTTAGTTTATTTGCCTCTCGATGAATAATAGGGACTGTTCATCAAAATTTTTACACACGAAGTTAAGATGCTTCAGCTATCGCTCGCAGCGTGGCCACAGCCTTCTTCTCCCGCCGCCGAACCGTCTCGTGCGATATTCCTAGGCACGCAGCCACTTCCATGAGCGTGGATTCTTCTTGGTCATCGGTGCCGATTCCGAAGCGAAGCTCCAATACGATACGCTCGTCCTCAGGCAATCTTTGCATTAGATCTGTAACATCTTCCCGTGGGTACGTAGGATCTGATTCATAAGATATAATCGCATCCACCCAATTATGACTCTCCTGAGGGTTGGAATACCGAGCGTCGCAGAAGCCACCGGCGCGCATCTGATCATCCCAAACTCGCTGCCTCGCAACTACATACGCAAATGCGTCAAAGCGGGTGCCTTTGCTGGGATCAAACTTTTCGATGGCGTAAATAAGGCCAAGAATTGCGGCGGAATGTATATCCCCTGGATTCGCTCGCGATCTAAGTTTTTTCGATATGTTGTGAGCTAATGCCTTGGGTATGTGCATATTATAGATAATGATGATTGCGTATAATTCGCGGTGATAGGTGGCTAGGTTTGAGACTGCCTCGTATTCCGGATGGGTATTGATATCGGTAAAATCGCCGATGATTAGAAATTTGCGCAGTGGGACGTTCGTGGGCAATGCAGTGTCTAGGAGTTGTACGATTTTTGCCTCAATACGTCCTAGTTCAGTAAAATACGCGTGGTTGTAGGCTGGGTTCGGATGCTTGAACATTCATGACCTCGTGATGAAGGTTTAATGTACGCATTCTGCTGCTTGTATGACCTTTTCGAATCGTTAGGATCCAGAGCAAATTCAAAGAATTCATGCCTCCTGTATTTATAGAAGACATGAATCTTTTGGGGGCTATCAGTTACCGGGGTTTACGACGAACGACTTTGCGGCTGCTACGTGGACCAGATGGGGTAAACACCCGGATGGTTACTGGCTGTGTTCCAATTACGGTAGGGTAAGTGTCAACTGGGGTCACACGATTGATGCGTACATAATTCATAAGGGCCTCCCAATGGAAAGGTTATGAAATGCAAACCCAACCCACTAAAACTGCTGCTAATAATTAATTTTTTATTTCTCCTTTTATATATAAGGCGGCACCACACGACACCGGCTGTCGTTTACGGTTGGCTGGCTGATCAAAGCGATTTAGGATTTATTTACAGCGCCTTAGCTGGAGGTGCACGTCATGCGAGTGGGGGTTACACTAGAATGTGTCCTGATTTGGTCCACCTACATTGAGTACTTGCAAGCTACACCGGACGGAGGCCTTGGATGTTCCCCCCTGACGACGATGAACTCGCAGCAATTCGTGATCAAGAGGGCGTAGGGCGGAGCGCGGATTTGCAGTTACACACCTCGCAGGCCCGGGCGGTGGCGCTATTGGCTATGCTTTTTAGTAGCCATGACGGTTTAGTTATCGGGGATTTGAGGGATGAAAAGATTTTCGGGTCTGAACGTAGTTTTCAGCGACTGCGCAAAGAGATTAATAACACCTGGAAACAGGTAACTGGTAGGGAGCTATTTGACGAGGTTAATGGCGAAGGCGAGAAGTCGCGACGTGGATCGTTCCGGCGCTTGCGACTTAGGCCCGGAGCTACGCTAAATGCCGACCGAGATGCCTCTGCCTATTTGCTTGCCGGAGCTACCATACTGCAAACGATTATGGGCGATACTTTGGTGTCAAAATATTGGAAAAGCCTTGGTGTTTCGTTAACGGATCAGCTTTCGGTTAGCGAAAAGAATATTTATAAAGCGGCGACTAAAAAGCTTTATTTACTCCCGCGGGCTCCAGTGAAGATAGCCGATCACCAAGCAGTGTTTGACAAGATTCAACGAGCTGTTTTCGGCCAGTATCTGATTCGAATCGACTATGACAGCGGCAAAAAATCTGCCGTAGTTAAACCGCTGAGTATCCTAATCTGGAACGAGATTTTCTACCTTGTGGGTAGAAAGCGAGTCGACGGTAAAGAGGAGCCAGAGAAGAACTGGCGAATCGACCGTATCGATAAGGTTGTGGCCGTCCCCAACAGCAATTTCGATTATCCAAAGGTCTATAATCCGGCTTATCTTCGAAAACGTGTCTTTGGGTTTAAGCAGCAGTCCGGTCAGCCTCCGGTCCGGGTCACTCTACTGGTAGAAAATAATACGGCAGCTTTCGAATATCTTAGCTCACGGCAATTCTCCGCAGGTGATTTCTGGATGTCCGTAGGCGATGGCCGACACAGGTTTAAATTTGATGCCGCCAACATGGACGAGGTCAAAACTATGTTGTTAGGGTTGGGCGCAGCTGTGGTTGTTGAAAGCCCGCATCAGCTTCGCCAGCAGATTCAGCAGGAAGCGGCGAAAATAGTGGCAGCTTATGGGACAAATCACAGTTCATCCACCTAGGCTATCTGACCTTGTATATCTGGAGATTTGTGATTGGTTGGTCATAAATGCCGAGTTTTGCTGCTCCCTGAGGACCTCCAACTAGACCAACGTGTTGTGGCCCGTTTAGTGCCTCGAATAAAAAATTTATTAGTACATCTACATGACATGCAGCATGGACCACCCAATCCACGTCGTTCCATCCAAATTTCGTCGCAGTAGTGATGCCGGGGACGCTTGGATCTATTGGGCCATCGCTTATTCCGGCCGCGTGAGCATCCATCACAATTCGGCGCAGCTTAAGAAAAAGTACTCGAATTTCGATTGGCACGTCCTGGGCTTTGATTTGTGCCAGTTCAGCTACTTTTTGTGACATGCTTAAGGGCCTCCTCGGTTAAGACTTTCGATTTGTGGAATTACCTTTATAAATAGTAAACAACTTATGTGCACTCGGTAAGCTTAAATAGCTTGTGACTCAGTCGTGAGTTAGTTCCTCTCCCTCCTAATAGGGCGCGACTCGCTTCTTTTTCAAAATAGATAAGGCTAAGCCAAATAAACTTGTCCAAAATGCTCAGACTGAAAAGTGCTTAATGGAGTTCCAAGAGTGTCTTCTCGCCATTTGTATGTGAAATCGTGTGACATGGATCCCTATTACCCTATGCCAATCAATTTCAAGCTCTATACAGCCTAAGTCGTGTTGTTGTCCCCGCATTTGGGAGCAAGATCATGAAGTCACAGGTATCCCGCTACAAACATTCAAGAGCAGATATCGACGGATCGCTTCGCGAGCAACTAGTCACCGACTATGCACCGCTGGTTAAATTTATTGCTCAGCGTCTGATCTCGCGTCTTCCACCGAGTATTGAGCTTGGCGACTTAATCAGCGTCGGAGTCATTGGGCTGATGGATGCCATCGAAAAGTATGATGCGTCGCGCGACAATAAATTTAAAACCTATGCAGAATTCAGGATTTTTGGCGCAATGATGGATGAACTCCGTGCACTGGACTGGGTGCCAAGATCAGTCCGGAACAAAGCGAAGCTGATTGAAAAGACCCAGTCGGCACTTGCCAACGACCTGGGACGCGAAGCTGATGAAGTCGAAGTCTCCGCAGCCATGGGAATGGCGCTTAGTGCGTACCAACGACTGGCCGCTCAAGCGAAATTTGCATCTTTCCTCTCCCTCGACGACATACTGGGCGAGAACTTTACCGATAGGGTGTATTTCGAGATACATCTGGACAGGGCAGGGACCTCAGACCCATTTGTAGAGCTCGGACTGAAACACCGGCGGGACATTATTTTGCGCGCTATTGAAAGTCTCCCCGAGAATGAACGTCTAGTCTTGTCCCTTTACTATTATGAATCTCTGAATCTTAAAGAGATTGGCACTGTGCTAAACGTTACCGAGTCGCGCGTCAGTCAGATACACAGGAGGGCGATTGAGATCATGAAAAAAAGGCTATCTGAGACTTGACCTTAGCAAACAGTAAAAATGGTGTGGGACGAGGGAAAGTCAGCCTAA